>CAJYRU010000462.1 GCA_913777295.1 uncultured Sphingomonas sp.
ATGAAGCATCTCGGCCAGACCAGCGCGCTGCCCGCTTCCCCGGAAGAGGCGGTGCTCGATTATGTTCCCAACCCCCGGCCCGGACGGACCTATCTGATCCGGTTCGCGGCACCCGAGTTCACCTCGCTATGCCCGGTGACCGGCCAGCCCGACTTCGCGCACCTCGTCATCGACTATGTGCCCGGCGAGACGATCGTCGAGTCGAAGTCGTTGAAGCTGTTCCTGGGCAGCTTCCGCAATCATGCCGGTTTCCACGAGGATTGCACCGTCGGCATCGGCGAGCGGTTGTTCGAGGAAATGAAGCCGGTCTGGCTGCGTATCGGCGGATACTGGTATCCGCGTGGCGGCATCCCGATCGACGTGTTCTGGCAATCGTCCGCGCCGCCCGCCGATCTTTGGCTGCCGGATCAGGGAGTTGCGGGCTATCGCGGTCGCGGGTGAAAGCCTCCTAACGTCTCATTCATCCCTATATGAAACAGTGGAAATGTTTGAAGTCGATCATGTGTCGGGATAATTGCGACTCATGATCGGCATCTTCGTGATGCGCGTAGGGAACAGGCTTGTGCAGAAGATCGTCAAATTTTTCGCGATGATGGCGGCGACGCTCGTCGGTCTGGGTGCGGCGAGCGCCGCGAGCGCCAGCCCGACCATCCTGATCAACGATGCCAATGGCAGCCTGGTGTCCTATGACACGGCGACCAAGACCAGCACCGTGCTGGGCAAGACCGGCACGACGATGTTCGACATCGCGCTCAACAACGGGGGCGATCTGTTCGGCGTGGATGGCGGTTCGCTGTTCAAGATCTCGCAGTCGACCGGCGCGAGCACGATGCTGGGTTCGCTGGGTTCGTTCGTCAACGGCCTGGTCTTCGGGGCGGACGGCACATTGTTCGGCTCGGGCGACAACAATCTGTACAAGATCAACACGACCAATGGTCAGGCCAGCCTGGTCGGCTCGATGGGCGCGCTGCAGTCTTCGGGCGATCTCGCCTTCTTCAAGGGACAGCTCTATCTCGCCAGCAATCTCGGCCTGGCCGTGGTCGATCCGACCACCGCCGCGACCCGTCTGATCGGCGGCACGACCGATATCTTCGGCCTGGCCTCGACCGGTGACACGCTGTTCGGCGTCAAGGGCACGACGATCTACAATATCGACCCGACGACTGGCCTGGGCATCGGCGTGGCCTCCTATAGCGGCAGCGGTGCTTATGGTGCGGCGTCGGTGCCGGTCGCGGTGCCCGAGCCTGCGACCTGGGCAATGATGATGCTGGGCCTGGTTCTGGTGGGCTTTGTCCTGCGCCGCCGCGGCCATGCGCCGCGCGCCGCCATCGCCTGATCCCGTCACCCGACGTGGGAAAGCGACCGGTCGCCCGAAAGGGCGGCCGGTTTTTTCATGGGGCATCGCCAATTCTCGCTTGGATAAGGATTTCGCAACCGCTTTAGCGTCAGGAATGACGAGACGGGGCTGGCGATCGGCTCATCGTCGGGCGGGATCGTGCAAAGGCGGCCCTGCCGGTTCGTGATGGAGTGTTCGCGTGAAACATCTGCTCTGGAGCGCCTTTCCTCTTGCCGCGCTGGCGCTGTCCGGCTGCCAGTCCAAGCCCGACGGCCAGTCGGTCGCGACCGTCGACGGCCAGGCCATATCGACGCAAGGACTGGACGCCGAGCTGGCGGACGCGCCGCCGGGTGTCGATCGCCTCGCCTATCGCAAGACGATCCTGCCGCAATTGGTCGACCGCACCCTGCTGGCCCAGGCCGCGCAGAAGATGGGACTCGACAAGACTCCCGAATATGCCGCCCGGCGCGAACGACAGGAGCAGAAGCTGCTGGTCGAGATGCTGGCCGAAAAGCTGGCCAACACCGTGCCCGTGCCGACCGTCCAGGCGGTTGACGCCTATATCGCGGCGCATCCCTATGAGTTCGCGCAGCGGCAGAAATTCTATGTCGACCAGATCCGCTTCGCCCGACCGGCGAGCACCGAGGCACTGCTGTCGCTCGGCCAGTATAAGACGCTGGACGCGCTGGCCGACGGGCTGACCCGCAATGCCACGCCCTTCAGCCGCGATCATGTCCTGATCGACTCGGCGTTCCTCGACCCCGCCGTCGCGGCGCAGGTTGCCAAACAGCCTTTGGCCGATCCGATCTTCCTGCCGTACAAGGGCGTCTACACCGCCAATGCGATCATCCAGCGGATGCCGACGCCGATCGCCGGCAATGTCGCACGCGGGCTGGCGGGCGAAATCCTGCGGCGCAAGGCGATCGCCGATGCCATGGGCCAGACGCTGCAAAAGGCGCGCAAGGACGCCAGCATCACCTATCAGCCCGGCTATAAGCCCGACGGCAAGGCCCCCGCTGCCAGCAAGGCGATCCAGGACGCCACCGACCGCGCCCCCGGCGGAGCGGCGGCCTCATCGGGCGCGGGCGGGTAAGCCTCGCGCCCGAAGGACGATCAGCGCCCCGACAGGATCTGGAGATCGGTATAGAGGAACTCACCGGTCGAGCACATCACCTGCACCATCGGGGCGTCCGTCTTCAGCGGAAAGCTTTTGGTGTCGTCGCCGATGGTGACGACGACCTGGCGACCGTCATAGCTCAGGCGAAAGGGCTGGGCGACGCCGAGCTTGTCGGTCACGCTATGGGGCAGCATGTCGTCATCCCGCCCGTTCGCCGTGAAGCCCGACATCTGGACGGGCAGGGGTTTGGCCCCCGGCGTCTTGGTATCCATGGCGAGCGCCACCAGCGTGAGACCGGCATAGCTCTCGGGCAATTGCCCGGCCGGTGTGGCGGGGGCAATGGTCAGCTTGGTGGACGGGACATAGGTCTTGTGCTCGGCCAGGGTATTTACCTGGACCTTGCCGGTCACGATGAACGGCACCGACTCCACCGGCAGGTTCAATTCCGAAAAATGACCCGGCGCGCTGTCGCAGTCATAGCTGATGCCTTTGGCATGGCTGGCCACGGCAACCGAGCCCAAGGCCAATCCCAATACGGCGCGGCCTATGATCGATCCCAACATCGGTTCCTCTCCCCCTTGGAGGCCGATGATTCCGGCCTCGTCCCCTGGCGTGATAGCTTGGGGGTAACATCGTTGCCATTGCGTCATGATAGCGGCGGC
>CAJYRU010000463.1 GCA_913777295.1 uncultured Sphingomonas sp.
AATACGCATTCATCGTAACGAAGTGTTGCTTTCTCGTTACACCCGTTACGAAATCGCGGCGATCGGTTTGGGGCGTATTTACATACGGTGATTGTTGGATCGATACCTTGGGAGCAAACCGGACCTCCGTTGGAGGAAAGGGGATGGCCAAATGCCTGATAAGGCGTAAAAAAAGGGCTTCGACCACATGATTTCCACGATGTTGCGCACTTCGCTGCGCCGCGGTACGGCAATGACCGCTCTTGCGGTTGCGGGTGCCGGCCTGTTCGCCGCTCCCGCTTTTGCTCAGGAAGTGCCGCCTGCGGGCGCGACCGTCCCGACGCCGACGACCCCCAGCGATGACACGTCGCAGGACATCGTCGTCACCGGCTCGATCCTTCGCGGTGCCGACAGCGGCATCTCGCCGGTCACCACGCTGACCGCCGAAAACCTCGACGCGCGCGGCATCAACACGGTGCAGGACGCAATCCAGCTGCTGTCGTCGAACAACGGCCCGGCGCTGACCAACTCGTTCACCGCCAACGGCGCGTTCGCCGGCGGTGCGTCGGCCGTGTCGCTGCGCGGCCTGTCGACCAGCTCGACGCTGGTGCTGTTCGACGGCCTGCGCGCCGCCTATTATCCGCTGGCCGATGACGGCTCGCGCAACTTCGTCGACCTGAACACCATCCCCGACGACATCGTCGACCGCGTGGAAGTGCTGCGCGACGGCGCATCGTCGGCCTACGGTGCCGACGCGATCGCGGGCGTGGTCAACATCATCACGAAGCGCAGCGTCAAGGGCATCATGGGCCGCGCGGAAGCCGGCATTTCGGAGCGCGGCGTTGCGGCCAACCAGCGTCTGACGCTGACCGCCGGCACCGGCGACCTCGATGAGCAGGGCTACAACGCGTATATCAGCGGCTTCTATTTCCGCAGCGAAGGCGTGAAGAGCAAGGACCTGCCGGGCGTTTTCGCGACCGACGATCAGCGCAGCATCGGCGGCCCGAACGGCGTGCTCAACGGCCGGAACGCGGCGGGCGAAATCAACGGCTTCAACGTCGGCAGCACCTTCTATGTCCGTCCGGGCACCACGGGTCGCTACCAGATCCTGAACCCGACCGCCGGCTGCTATGCCGGCCCGGCGGTCACGCCGACCGCTGCGGATCTCGTCCGCGTCAATGCCAATGGCCAGCTGGTCAACGGGGCGCTGCCGGTCAACAACGTCTGCCAGGAAGACGTCACCTACAACTATGGCAACGTGACGCCGGACATCGAACGCTTCGGCGGTTCGGCCCGCTTCACCGCCAAGATCGGTGATTCGTCGGAAGCCTATCTGTCGGTCAACTTCCAGCAGACTACCTCGAGCTATTTCGGCAACACCGGCACGATCCGCGGCAATGCGCCGACCGGCATCCTGTTCCCGCAGTTCTCGACCTCCTCGGGCGCGGCGACCTTCGCGCCGGGTTCGGCGATCCTGACGCTCCCGGTCTATGTCTGCGCCGCGCGCGTGAACTGCACCGCGGCCAATGGCCGTCTGAACCCGAACAACCCGTTCGCGGCACAGGGCCAGACCGCACAGATCCTGGGCCGTAACCAGGAACTGACCTATAACGAGACGCGCAGCCGCGTATATCGTGCGGCGTTCGGCCTGTCGGGTTCGATCTTCGACGACATCGACTACAACTTCAACGCGACCGCGATGCACACCGATCTGCAGCGCAAGCAGGACGGGTATGTCTATATCCAAAACCTGCTGAACGTGATTGCCGACGGTACGTACAACTTCGTCAACCCGGGCCAAAACAGCCAGGCGTTGAAGGACTACGTCACGCCGGTGAACATCACCGACGCATCGTCGGATCTGTATCAGGCGCAGCTGACCTTCACCAAGTCGCTGTTCGAACTGCCCGGCGGCCCGCTGCAGCTCGGCGTCGGCGGCTCGGTGTTCTACGAAGCGGTGAACGCGCCCAGCGCCAACCCGGACACCAACGGCCCGTCGCAGCGTTATTTCACGATCAACGCGTTCGGCACCGAAGGCAATCGTACCGTCACCTCGGCATTCGGTGAAATCCAGGCGCCGATCTTCGATATGCTCGACGTCAACCTGTCGGGTCGCTACGATCACTATTCGAGCGGTCAGAGCAACTTCTCGCCGAAGGCCGGTGCGCGGTTCAAGCCGTTCCGTCAGCTGACCATTCGTGGCACTTGGTCGCGCGGTTTCCGTATCCCGAGCTTCGCCGAAGCCAACGCGCTGCCGACGACGGGCTACGTTACCCAATCGATCACGAACGTACCGGCCAGCTTCCGTGCGCAGTACGGTGCAGCCTGCGCCGACAATGCGACGGCGGCGACCGCCTGCCCGACCTATCTGACCGCCTATTCGATCGGGTCGACCACGCTCGCCTCGCCGAACCTGCAGCCGGAAAAGTCGCGCAGCTTCACCGCCGGTATCCAGTTCACGCCGATCCCGAACTTCACGTTCACGGTCGACTATTTCAACATCAAGAAGACCGGCGCGATCACCTCGCCGTCGAACGCTCCGGCTATCGCCGCCTACTATGCAGGTCAGGCCATCCCGGCCGGGTTCAACGTCATTCCGGACGCTCCGGACGTCAACCTGCCCAACGGTCGTCCGCGCATCGGCTTTGTCGAATCGCAGCTGATCAACTCGGACACGATCTTCTCGGAAGGTCTCGACTTCGGTCTGACCGGTCGCGTCGACTTCGGTTCGTTCCAGTGGCGGACCGCGGCGAACGCCAGCCTGCTGCTCGAACTCAGCACGACCTTCCCGGACGGTTCGAAGGAAACCTATGTCGACACGCTCGGCAACTTCAACCTGACGGCGGGCAGCGGCACGTTCAAATGGCGCGGCAACTGGTCGAACACCTTCTCGTTCGACAAGGTCGACCTGACCGGCACCGTGAACTACGTCTCGGGCTATGACCTGTCGGCGAAGGATCAGGGCGGCGATTATCGCGATTGCTCGCTCAACCCGGGCTATGTCGATTGCCGCGTGAAGAGCTACATCACGGCCGACCTGAACGTCAGCTTCAACGTCAACGACAAGTTCACCTTCTATGTGAACGCGCTGAACGTCTTCGATCGTCTGCCTCCGATCGATCCGGTCACCTATGGTGCCCATCTCTACAACCCGGTGCAGGCGGGCAACGGCATCTTCGGCCGCAGCTTCCGTGCCGGCGCGAAGTTCGGCTTCTAGTCGCTTCGAACCTTCAGAATCGGGCCGCTCCCCAACCGGGGAGCGGCCTTTTTTTATGTCTGGAGATCCGGCGGATGGTGCCGGGCGAGCGCCGGTCCGCAGTTTTCAGGGGTCACCCGCAGTACGAAAGTATTGCCGAATTGTTTCCCGCACGCCGCCCTGTTGCGCTGTATTACGTAAGTAAGTCTGCAATACAGTGGCAAACTGTCATATCGATAATCAAATAAAGTGTCACGAGGAGTGCTGTTTAGAATATCTGCATATTGAATAAACTCTTTCCTATTCAACGGTTTGTGTCACGTTCGGGCAGTTTGATGCGCTATAGTGCCGACTGTTACTAAAATGACACGCGCCATTTCTTTCGAATTGGTGGTGATCGAAGGGAATTGCCTGCAAATATTGCCGGCCCTTAGTTTCGTCACGTTGCATCGAGGTTACGATGCCAAGGGGAAAATAGGGGCAGATATGAAATTGAACGCACGTAGCGCTCTGCTGGCATCCACGCTGTTGTTCGGCGTGGCGTCGCCCGCGATGGCGCAGGACGGTCCGCCGACGGACCAGGCCGCCGACGGCGAAAGCGGCCAGGAAATCCTGGTCACCGGCTCGCGCATTGCCCGCCCGGAAATCGATTCGCCGGTGCCGGTGACGACCGTCAGCAGCGCACAGATCCTGCAGCGTGCAGCACAGAATGTTTCGGACATTCTGAACGAACTTCCACAGGTCGCGATCGGCTCGACCCGCACCAATACGAACTTCCTGACGTCCGGCACGGGTATCTCCACCGTCAACCTGCGTGGGTTGGGATCCAACCGCACGCTCGTTCTCGTGAACGGTCGTCGTTTCGTCGGCGGTTTCGGGGGTGACACCGCGGTCGACATCAACAACATCCCGACCGACTTTCTCGAACGCGTCGACAATATCACTGGCGGTCAGGCTGCGGTGTACGGATCGGACGCGATCGCCGGCGTGGTCAATTTCATCCTGCGCGACAGTTTCGAAGGGCTGCAGGTCCGCGCACAGGGCGGTGTGACCGAACGTGGCGACAATGGCCGCTACTTCGTCAGCGTGACCGGCGGCACCAAATGGGGTGCGGATGATCGCGGCAACGCGATGATCAACTTCTCCTACGACCGGGACAACGGCCTCAAGTCGGCCGACCGGGCCATTTCGTCGCAGGACTGCGCCAATCTGGTCTGTGGTCCGGGTTCGTACAGTTCGTTCGCGCCGCAAGGTCAGTTCCAGTTGCTGGGTGCCAATGGATCGGTCCGTGTCCTGCCGGGCAACAACAACAATTTCTCCTATCGTCCGGACGGATCGCTGGCGCTGCTCAGCGGCTACCAGTCGGGCCAGTTCGGCTTCAACCGCAACGGGCTGCGCCGCATCGCCGTGCCGCTGGAGCGCTATCTCGTCAGCGGCATCTTCAACTACGAAGTCACCAGCGGGATACAGGCCTATGCCGAAGTGACGTTCGGCCGGACGGCTTCGAACGCCTCGATCGAACCGTTCGCGCTGCAGAACGCCGACGTCTATTCCTCGGGCGGTATCCCGATCACCAATGCGTTCATCCCGACGTCGGTCGCGCAGGCGATCGCCGCCGCCAACTCGGACGCCAATCCGAACAACGACGTGACGTCGATCGGTTTCCGCCGTCGTCAGAACGACGTGTTCGATCGCAGCAACCGGGCCGAGCGTAACACGTGGCGTGCGGTGGCAGGTGTCCGGGGTGATCTGGGGTCCGACTTCAACTATGACGTCAGCTACGTTTATGGCCATCTGAACGACTTCAACTCCAGCCAGGACATCGATTCCGCCCGCTATCGCCAATCGCTTGATTCGATCCGGGTCGGGAACGGCAACGTCGTCGGTGTCGACATCATCTGCCGCAGTGCCGATGCCCGTGCGAACGGCTGTATTCCGATCAACCTGTTCGGTCGCGGCACGGCTGACCCACGCGCGGCGGCCTATGTGCAGGCCGTTGTTCCGAAGTCGGAAGACATCACCAACGAACAGCATGTCGTTACCGCGTCGATCTCGAACGGCTCGCTGTTCGACCTAGGCGCGGGTGGCGTCGGCGTGGCCGTCGGTGTCGAATATCGCTATGAGTCGGTCGTCGACGATCTCGACACGCTGACCAACACCGGCGGCAACTCGGGCAACCAGATTCCCGATCTTCGCGGGTCGCAGGACGTTCGCGAAGTCTTTGGCGAATTGAACGTGCCGCTGCTGTCGGATCGTCCGCTGTTCCAGTATCTCGGCGTGGCAGGCGCGATCCGGTATTCGGACTATTCGACCGTCGGCGGTGTGCTCAGCTGGAACGCCGGTGCGGAATGGGAGCCGTTCGACGGTTTCCGTTTCCGTGGCCGCTACGCCGTTGCCAATCGCGCGCCGAACAATTCCGAACTGTTCAGCGCGCCGTCGGAAACCTTTGCCGGTATTTCGGACCCTTGTGACGGCATTACCCGCACCTCGACCGGTGCGACCGATGCTGCCTGCCGCACCGTTCCGGGTATCGCAGCGTTCTTTGCCGCCAATCCGAATGGCACGTTCGCCTACACGCTCGCGGATACGCAGAACATCAACGGCTTCGTCGGCGGCAACCCGAACCTTCAGGAAGAAACCGCCAAGACGATCACGGCCGGGTTCACGTTCACGCCGAAGTTTGTCCGTGGGTTGCAGTTTACGGCAGACTATTTCGACATTAATATCGATGGAGCAATCTCGACCCTCGACCGGTCGGATACGGTGGAAAAGTGCCTAACGACCGGCTCGTCGATCTATTGCGACAACGTGATCCGCTACGGGTCGACCGGCTTCCTGCAAACGGTCAATGCGCAGCTGATCAACATTGCCGGCTACAAGGTTCGAGGGATTGATGCCAGCCTGCGCTATTCGCAGCCGCTGGGCCTTTCGAGCGAGGACCTGCTCTCGCTCGTCGCCAACTATACCTATCTGCTGGACTTCAAAACCCGCACCGATCCGTCGGCGCCGGAAGAGGAGTTTGCAGGTTCGTTCGGTGCTGGCACGTCGACCCATCGATTGAACGCCCGCGCTACCTATCAGACGAACGGCACCGGCTTCAGCTGGCAGTCGACGTTCATCAGCGGTGGTCCGTTCATCGTTAACAACTTCATCAGCAACGATCCGGCGGTTCGTGCGCTGAACGACGTCAAGGATTACTGGCTGCATAACATCCAGATCAGCCAGGACGTGGGCAAGACGTTCACCTTCTACTTCAACGTCGACAACCTGTTCGATACCAAGCCGCAATATCTGCCGGGCGTCCCCTTCCAGACGCCGACCGGTCTTGAAACGTCGCCGAACTTCGATCTGTTCGGTCGCCGCTTCACCGCCGGGGCGCGCTTCCGCTTCTGATCGGATCGCTTCGGTAAGAGAAGGGCGCCTTCCCATCGGGGAGGGCGCCCTTTTCGTTTACGCGACCGTCAGCTCCAATCGCCCGTCGCCCTCATCGACCCGCACCGTCGCGCCGTCACGCACGTCGCCGCGCAGGATCAGGTCGGCGAGCGGGTCCTGCAGGTAGCGCTGCACCGCGCGCTTCAAGGGCCGCGCGCCATAGACCGGGTCGTATCCGACCCGCCCCAGCCACGCCCGCGCGGCGTCGGTCAGGTCGACCTTCACCTTGCGATCGGCCAGCAGCCGCCCGACGCGGCCGACCTGGATGTCGACGATCGGCGCCATGTGATCCGCCGCCAGCCGGTGGAACAGGATGATCTCGTCCAGCCGGTTGAGGAATTCGGGCCGGAAATGCGCCCGCACCACGTCCATCACCTGCGGTTCGACCTCCTCGACCGGCTGTCCATCGGCGAGGTTGGTGAGATATTGCGAGCCGAGGTTCGACGTCAGGATGATGATCGTGTTCGAGAAATCGACCGTGCGACCCTGCCCATCGGTCAGGCGGCCATCGTCCAGCACTTGCAGCAGGATGTTGAACACATCCCCGTGCGCCTTCTCGACCTCGTCGAACAGCACGACCTGATAGGGGCGCCTGCGCACCGCTTCGGTCAGCACGCCGCCTTCCTCATAACCGACATAGCCTGGGGGGGCACCGATCAGCCGCGCGACCGCGTGCTTTTCCATGAACTCGCTCATGTCGATCCGCACCATCGCGTTGGGATCGTCGAACAGGAATTCGGCCAGCGACTTGGTCAGCTCGGTCTTGCCGACGCCCGTCGGCCCCAGGAACAGGAACGACCCCAACGGCCGGTTCGGGTCCTGCAACCCCGCGCGGCTGCGGCGCACGGCGGTGGCGACGGCGCGCACGGCATCGGCCTGTCCGATCACCCGCTTGCCCAGCGCTTCCTCCATGTTCAGCAGCTTCTCGCGCTCGCCCTCCAGCATCCGGTCGACCGGAATCCCGGTCCAGCGGCTGACGACGCCGGCGATGTCGTCGGCGGTCACCTCCTCGCGCAGCATCGCCCCCGCCGACGCGCCCGCCGCCTCGGCCAGCTGCTTTTCCAGGGTCGGGATGGTGCCATAGGTCAGCTCCGACATCTTCGCGAGGTCGCCCGAGCGCTGCGCCTGTTCCAGCGCGACACGCGCGGCGTCGAGCTGTTCCTTGAGCTTCGCCTCCGACGAAATCTTGTCACGCTCGGCCTGCCAGCGCGTGGTGAGGCCAGCCAGCTGCTCCTCGAGATTGGCCAGTTCCTCCTCCAGCGTGTCGAGCCGGTCGCTGCTCGCCGCGTCGCTTTCGCGACGCAGCGCCTCGCGCTCGATCTTCATGCGCAGAATGCGGCGGTCGAGGCTTTCGATCTCCTCCGGCTTGCTCTCCACCTCCATGCGGATGCGGCTGGCGGCCTCGTCCATCAGGTCGATCGCCTTGTCGGGCAGGAACCGGTCGGTGATATAGCGGTTCGACAGCGTCGCCGCCGACACCAAAGCGCCATCGGTAATCCGCACGCCATGGTGCAGCTCGTACTTTTCCTTCAGGCCGCGCAGGATGCTGATCGTATCCTCGACGGTCGGCTCGCCGACGAACACCGGCTGGAACCGCCGCTGCAGCGCGGGGTCCTTTTCGACATGCTTGCGATATTCGTCGAGCGTGGTCGCGCCGATGCAGTGCAGCTCGCCACGGGCGAGGGCAGGCTTCAGCAGGTTGCCGGCATCCATCGCCCCTTCGGATTTGCCCGCACCGATCAGCGTGTGCATCTCGTCGATGAAGAGGATGATCTGCCCATCGGCACCCTTCACCTCGTCCAGCACGCCTTTCAGCCGCTCCTCAAACTCGCCGCGATACTTGGCGCCGGCGATCAGCGAGCCCATGTCGAGCGACATCAGCGCGCGATCCTTCAGGCCATCGGGCACGTCGCCATTGGCGATGCGCAGCGCGAGGCCCTCGGCAATCGCGGTCTTGCCGACGCCCGGTTCGCCGATCAGCACCGGATTATTCTTGGTCCGGCGCGCGAGGATCTGGATCGTGCGGCGGATTTCCTCGTCGCGACCGATCACCGGATCGAGCTTGCCGTCGCGCGCCGCGGCGGTCAGGTCGCGGGCGAATTTCTTCAGCGCATCATAGCGATCCTCGGCCCCGGCGGTGTCCGCCGTCCGCCCGCCGCGCAACTTGTCGATCGCGGCGTTCAGCCCCTGCGGCGTCACCCCGGCGGTGGTCAGCGCCTTGCCCGCTGCCCCCGGCGACAGGGTGAGCGCGAGCAACAGCCGCTCGACGGTGACGAAGCTGTCGCCGGCCTTGGTCGCAATCTGCTCGGCCTGGTCGAGCAGGCGCACGGTATCATTGTCGAGGCCGGGCGAGGATTGCGCGCCCGATCCCGATACCGACGGCACCTTCGCCAGCGCGGCATCGGTTTCGGCGTTCGCCCGGCGCGCGTCACCCCCGGCAGCGGCGATCAGGCCCGACGCCATGCCCTGGTCATCGTCGAGCAGGGCTTTCAGAATATGTTCGGGGCTGATCCGCTGGTGATTGTTGCGGATCGCCACCGTCTGCGCGGCCTGCAAGAATCCTTTCGCGCGGTCGGTGAATTTCTCTAGGTTCATGGGATGCTCCCCTGTGATGTTGTCGGCGATATGGTGTGGTAAATGAGCAACACAAGAGTGGCCGCGCATCGAAAGCGGATGGAAATCGTTCAGGGATGATGGGGCGCATCATCAAGGGGCTGGTCTGGACCGGCGTGTGGATCGTCGCGATCCTGTGTCTCGCCGTCACCATCGTGCCCCGCTTCCTCGATCGCATCTATTATCAGGGCGTGGCGGGCGACCATTTCGACGGCGCGCGCTTCTTCAATCCCGATGGCGAGGACACCACCGCCCCGCCGGGTGGCAGTCGCAGCGGCTATCTGTGGCGACAGGCGACCGGCAATGACGGACGCCCGGCATGGCCGGATCACGTGCCGGTCGCCGCGGCGAAACCCGCCGAACTCCTGCCCGCCGCCACGCCGCCGGCCCGCGACCCTGCGGCCACGCCGATGCGCGTCACCTGGGTCGGTCATGCGTCGGTGCTGGTGCAGACGCCCGGTCTCAACATCCTGACCGATCCGGTGTGGAGCGATCGCGCCGGCCCGTTCGGCTTCGGCCCGAAGCGGGTCGCGGCACCCGGCATCGCACTGGCGGACCTGCCAAAGATCGACCTCATCCTCATCAGCCACAACCATTACGACCATCTCGACCTGTCGACGCTCAGGAAGCTCTACGACCGCGACCGCCCGGCCATCGTCACCAGCCTCGGCAACGACGCGATCCTGCGCAGCGCCGGGATGCAGGCGACCGCGCTCGACTGGCGACAGGCCGAGCGGATCGGCGGGGCGACGGTCCATGTCGTGCGCAACCACCATTGGTCCAGCCGCTGGTTCGTCGACCGCAACCGCGCCTTATGGTCGGCGTTCGTCGTCGAGCTGCCCGGCGGCAATCTGTTCTTCGCCGGCGACACCGGCATGGGCGACGGCAAATGGGTCGAGGAGGCCCGCGCGCTCGGCCCGATCCGCCTCGCGCTGATCCCCATCGGCGCGTTCCGGTTCCAGCCGGGACAGATGGCCAGCGGCGCGCATATCGGCCCGGTCGATGCACTCGACGTGTTCCAGCGGCTGGGTGCCTGGCGCGGCGTGCCGATCCATTGGGGTACGTTTCGCCTGTCCTACGAAGGTTGGGCGACGCCGCCACGGCTACTCACCGCGGCAAAGGTTTGCGGCGGAGAGAGCGGGGGCGGGGTCGCCAATCGCCGCTTTGCCGCGATACCGATCGGACGCCCCTATGTAGTGCCGCCGATCAACGAAATCTTCCTTCCGCCGCCGGTCATCGTACCGCCGCCGTTCGATCGCACGGCCGTGCTACGCTGCATGAACACGCCGGAGGTCCGTGCCTTGCGCTGACCGCCTGATCCGGCCTAATAGTAACGACAGATACGATCCGGCAGAGACCGGACCATTGGAGAGAGACATGCTCGATTTCGCGCTCGGCGAGATGGCCGATGCCATTCGCGAGACCACGCAGCGCTTTGCCGCCGATCGCATCGCCCCGATCGCGGCGGCGGTGGATGCGGAGGATCGCTTCCCGGTCGAGCTATGGCCCGAAATGGGCGCGCTCGGCCTGCACGGCATCACCGTCAAAGAGGAAGATGGCGGCCTGGGCCTCGGCTATCTCGAACATGTCGTCGCGTGCGAGGAAGTGGCACGGGCCTCCGCCTCGGTCGGCCTGTCCTATGGTGCCCATTCCAACCTGTGCGTCAACCAGATCGCGCGCTGGGGCAATGCCGAGCAGAAGGCAAAATATCTGCCGAAGCTCATCAGCGGCGAGCATGTCGGGTCGCTTGCCATGTCCGAAGCCGGTGCCGGCTCGGACGTCGTCTCGATGAAGCTGCGCGCCGACAAGGTGGACGGCGGCTGGCGGCTGAACGGCACGAAGTTCTGGATCACCAACGCGCCCTATGCCGCGACCCTGGTCGTCTATGCCAAGACCCAGCCGGATGCCGGGTCGAGGGGGATCACCGCCTTCCTCATCGAAAAGGACTTTGCCGGTTTCTCGATCGGGCAGAAGATTGACAAAATGGGGATGCGCGGCTCGCCGACCGCCGAACTGGTCTTCAACGACTGTTTCGTGCCCGACGACAACGTCATGGGTCCGCTGAACGGCGGCGTCGGCGTGCTGATGTCCGGCCTCGATTACGAGCGCGTCGTGCTGTCGGGCATCCAGCTCGGCATCATGCAGGCGTGCCTCGACACCGTCCTGCCCTATGTTTCCGAGCGCAAGCAGTTCGGTAAACCGATCGGCGCGTTCCAGCTGATGCAGGGCAAGATCGCCGACATGTCGGTCGCGCTCAACTCCGCCCGTGCGTACGTGTATGCGGTGGCGAAAGCTTGCGACGCCGGCCGCACCACCCGGCACGATGCGGCGGGCGCGATCCTGCTGGCGTCGGAAAACGCGGTGAAGGTCGCCAACGATGCGATCCAGGCGCTGGGCGGGGCGGGCTATACCCGCGACTGGCCGGTCGAACGCTATTTCCGCGACGCGAAGCTGCTCGACATCGGTGCCGGCACCAACGAAGTTCGCCGGATGCTGATCGGTCGCGAATTGCTGGGCGAGGGGACGCGCGCACAATGACGGTGCTGCCGACGCTCATCGACCGGAACTCGGACGCTTTCGCCGCCAACGCCGCGCACAATGCGGCGCTGGCCGACGAACTGCGCCAGCGGATCGCGACGACCGCGCTGGGCGGGCCGGAGCGCAGCCGCGAGCGTCATGTCGCGCGCGGAAAGCTGCTGCCCCGCGACCGCATCCAGCGCGTCCTCGATGCCGGCTCGCCGTTCCTTGAGGTCGGGGCACTGGCGGCGAATGGCATGTATGGCGACGAAGCCCCGGCGGCGGGCGTCATCGCCGGCATCGGACAGGTCCATGGCCGGCAGGTGATGATCGTCGCCAACGATCCGACGGTGAAGGGCGGCGCCTACTTCCCGATGACGGTCAAGAAGCATCTCCGCGCGCAGGAGATCGCGACCGAAAACCATCTGCCGTGCATCTATCTGGTCGATAGCGGCGGCGCGAACCTGCCGCATCAGGCCGAAGTCTTCCCCGACCGCGACCATTTCGGCCGCATCTTCTTCAACCAGGCGAATATGTCGGCCAAGGGCATTCCGCAGATCGCCTGTGTGCTGGGCAGCTGCACCGCTGGCGGCGCCTATGTCCCGGCCATGTCGGACGAGACGGTGATCGTCCGCAATCAGGGCACGATCTTCCTCGCCGGCCCGCCGCTGGTCAAGGCGGCGACCGGCGAGGTCATCACCGCCGAGGAACTGGGCGGGGCGGATACCCATGGCCGCAAGTCGGGTGTGGTCGATCATGTGGCGGAGGACGACGAACAGGCGCTGCTGATCGTGCGCGACATCGTCGCCACCCTGCCGCCGCCGCGCCGTGCCGAAATGGCGCTGGCCGCACCACGCGCCCCGCTGCACGATCCGGCCGACCTCGCCGGCATTATCCCCACCGATGTCCGCGCGCCCTATGACGTGCGCGAGGTCATCGCCCGGCTGGTCGACGGGTCCGAACTGCACGAATTCAAGCCGCTCTACGGCACGACGCTGGTGTGCGGTTTCGCCCGCATCTGGGGGATGCCGGTCGCGATCCTCGCGAACAACGGCGTGCTGTTTTCCGAAAGCGCGCAGAAGGGCGCGCATTTCATCGAACTCGCCTGCCAACGGCGTACGCCCTTGCTGTTCCTCCAGAATATCTCCGGCTTCATGGTCGGCGGCAAGTACGAGGCGGAGGGGATCGCCAAGCATGGTGCCAAGCTGGTGACCGCAGTGGCGACGGCGCAGGTGCCCAAGCTCACCGTGCTGATCGGCGGCAGTTTCGGCGCCGGCAATTACGGTATGTGCGGCCGCGCCTATTCCCCGCGCTTCCTGTTCACCTGGCCCAACAGCCGGATTTCGGTGATGGGCGGCGAACAGGCGGCGAGCGTGCTGGCGACCGTCCA
Organism: uncultured Sphingomonas sp.; assembly: GCA_913777295.1. Classification (GTDB taxonomy): domain Bacteria; phylum Pseudomonadota; class Alphaproteobacteria; order Sphingomonadales; family Sphingomonadaceae; genus Sphingomonas. The sequence goes on from CAJYRU010000463.1 coordinate 13,128, forward strand.
CCGCGACGCCGACAGCTGGACGCCGGAGGAGGCCGAGGCGTTCAAGGCCCCGGTGCGCGACCGCTACGAAACGGAGGGCAGCCCGTACTACGCCACCGCGCGGCTGTGGGACGACGGCGTGATCCTGCCCGAACAGACCCGCGACGTGCTGGGCCTCGCGCTGTCGGCGACTCTGAACGCCCCCATCGCCGATCGCGCGCAGTTCGGCATCTTCCGGATGTGATGGCCCTCGTCCGCGCGCTCCTCCCGTATCCCCGCGCAGGCGGGGATCCAGAGCCACGAACGCAGGCGGTGGTGGCTGGTAACCCTGGACCCCCGCCTGCGCGGGGGTACGGGGTGGTTCGGGCCACTCGCTCACCCAAAACCCTGGACGTACCCCGGCGAAGGCCGGGGCCCAGTTGGGCGCCCCCGCCGCATGACCGCACCCGGCCCGCAACTGGACCCCGGCCTGCGCCGGGGTGCGAACCGGGTCGGCGCACGAAGGTTGCGCCCACGCCGGGCTACGCCAATCGTTGGGGGAGGGCGGCGACATGACCACCATCTCCGGCCTGCCCCCCATCCGCCCGCCCGGCCCGCAGGACGTCGGCGTCACCCCAGGCAAGCCGCAACTTCCGGCCACGCCCGCCGCCCCGATAACCACGCTCGGCATCGATACCGTCGCCTATGACGCGATCGTGGCGATGGTCACCCGCGCCATCGCCAGCCTGCCGCCGGGCATCGCACTGTCCAGCTTCATCGCCACTGTCGCCCGCGTGACGGCGGAGGTGGAGGCGCAGCTTGCCGCGCGTCGGCAGGGCGAGGGGCAGGGGGCAACGCCTGCCGCCGCCACCCGGCCCCATGGAGCGACGACACCGCTCCCCGAAGCCATCGCCCAGCGCCTCGCCGCCGCCTTCGCCGCTGATCCCGCCACCGCGCGCGCCGCCATCGCCGACCCGCTGCAACCGGCACCGCCAACATCGGCGGAAGTCAGCGCCCGCGACCTCGCGCTTGCCGCCGCCGCCCTGCTCGGCGCCCGCGTCGATCCCGACCGTCCGATCCCGACATCCCATCCCCTCGCGACCGATCCCGATCGCGACGCCCTGCCCACGGAACAGCCCATGCGCGACCGCCTCTACCTGCTCGACCCGAGCTTTGCCGATCCGGCCTATCCCGACCGTACCTTCTATTGCCGCGACTGCATCACCATCGACGGGCTGCTGGCACGTTTCCCGGACAAGGCGACGATGCTGGAGGTCATCCGCATCCCTTATCCCCGCCCGCGCGAACAGGTGGTCGCGGTGGTCGGCGAGGCGCATCAGAACCTCCCGCTGCTGGTCCTGGCCCCGAACGCCGATCCGGCACTGGCCGACGGGCGGCATGACGGCACCTATTTCGTAAGCGATCTCAAGGGTCTGCTTCACGCGCTGCACGTCCGTCACGGTTTCCCGGAGGCGCATCCATGACCCTTTCCTACAACCCGCCCGCCGTGCCAGACCATCGTCGGGCGGCGTCGTCCTCCGGCCGAGGTCGCGCACCGCACGAGTTGCGCACGAGTGTGAACTTTGTGAACTTTGGAGCGGCGCGATGATCGAATCGCTGCTGATCGCCAATCGCGGGGAGATTGCCCGCCGCATCATCCGCACCGCCCGCCGCCTCGGCGTGCGCACCATCGCCGTGCATAGCGACGTCGATGCCGGCCTGCCCTTCGTGGCGGAAGCGGACGAAGCCGTCTGCATCGGCCCGGCCGCGGCGCGCGAAAGCTATCTCGACCAGGCGAAGATCCTCGCCGCCGCCCACGCCACGAACGCGGCGGCGATCCATCCCGGCTATGGCTTCCTGTCCGAAAATGCCGAATTCGCCGAGGCGGTGGTCGCCGCCGGGCTGATCTGGGTCGGTGCGCCGGCATCCGCCATCCGCGCGATGGGGCTGAAGGACGCGGCCAAGGCGCGGATGATCGCCGCGGGCGTGCCCGTGACGCCCGGCTATCTCGGTGAGGAGCAGTCGCCCGAGCGCCTGCGAACCGAGGCCGACGCGATCGGCTATCCGGTCCTCATCAAGGCGGTGGCCGGCGGCGGGGGCAAGGGGATGCGCCGCGTCGACGA
>CAJYRU010000464.1 GCA_913777295.1 uncultured Sphingomonas sp.
GCCTCGGTCTGCCCGACAGCGCCTTCGCACTCGACGGTATCGAATATTATGGCGGCATCGGCCTGCTCAAGGCGGGCCTCGCCTCGGCGGACGCGATCACCACTGTCTCCCCCAGCTATGCCGAGGAGATTCGGCGCAGCGAGTTCGGCATGGGGCTGGAGGGGTTGATCGAGGCGCGGCGGGACCGCGTGTCGGGCATCGTCAACGGCATCGACCCGGCGGTGTGGTCGCCGGAAACCGACACCGCCCTACCCGCCCGCTACACCGCGCGCACCCTGCCGCGCCGCCGCACCAACAAGCGCGCCATCGAAGCGGCATTCGGCCTCGACACCGATGATGGCCCAATCTTCATCGTGGTCAGCCGACTGACCTGGCAAAAGGGCATGGACGTGCTGGCCGGCGAGCTGGACGCGCTCGTCGCGATAGGCGGGCGCCTTGCGCTGCTAGGATCGGGCGACGCCGCGCTCGAGCAGGCGTTCGTTGCCGCTGCGCATCGCCATGCCGGGCGGATCGGCGTGCGGATCGGCTATGACGAGACGCTGTCGCACCTGTTGCAGGGCGGCGGTGACGCCATCCTGATCCCGTCCCGCTTCGAACCCTGCGGCCTGACCCAGTTGTACGGCCTCGCCTATGGCTGCGTACCGGTCGTCGCGCGGACCGGGGGGCTGGCCGACACGGTGATCGACGCGAACGAGGCGGCGGTGGCGGCGGGTGTCGCGACCGGCATCCAGTTCGGGGCGGTCACGCCGGACGCACTGTCGCAGGCGCTGCGACGCACGATGGCGCTCTATGCCCGGCCCGATTGCTGGACGACGTTGCAGAAGCAGGGAATGCGGGCCGATTTCTCGTGGACGCGCAGCGGCGCGCGCTACGCCGACCTTTATCGGGGCCTGCTCGCCGCATGACGCCGGGCGCCTGTGCGATCCCCGGCGGTACGCGCTTCGTCGTCCGCGCGCGTGATGCGGCGGCGGTCTGGCTCTGCCTCTTCGACGCTGACACCGAACGACGCGTCGCGATGGCGCGCGACGGCGACTGGTTCGTCGCGGAGGTCGCAGGCATCGGACCGGGGCAACGCTATGGCTATCGCGCCGAGGGAGAATGGGCGCCTGATGCCGGCCGCTGGTTCGATCCCGCGAAGCTGCTGGTCGACCCCTATGCGGTCGAAGTCGACCGTCGCTTCGCCTATGATCCGATCCTGTCGTCGTTCGGCGTTGACACCGCCGCGATCGTACCGCGCGCGATCGTGCCGGCGCTGTCCGCCCCGGCCGGGGTCGAGCGTCCGCTGATCGACCCGGCGCGACCGATCTACGAACTCAACGTCCGCGCCTTCACGATGCAGCATCCGGACGTGCCGGCGGAGCTGCGCGGAACGATCGCCGCCCTCGCCCACCCCGCTATTGTCGCGCATCTGCGAAAGATCGGCGTCGGCACGGTCGAGCTGATGCCGATCGTCGCATGGATCGACGAACGCCACCTGCCGCCGCTGGGCCTGCGCAACGCCTGGGGGTACAATCCGGTCGTGCCGATGGCGATCGATCCCGGCCTTGCCCCCGGCGGGGTTACCGAGCTGCGCGAGACGATCGCCACGCTCCATGCCGCCGGCATCGGCGTCATCCTCGACCTGGTGTTCAACCATAGCGGCGAGAGCGATCGTGACGGGCCGATCCTGTCGCTGCGCGGGCTGGACAACCGATCCTACGCTCACGCCCCGAACGGGAGCCTCATCAACGATACCGGCACCGGCAATACGCTCGACGCGGGCGATGCCGGGGTACGCGATCTGATCCTTGCGTCGCTGCGCCATTTCGCCGCGCTGGGCGTCGACGGGTTCCGGTTCGATCTGGCCCCAGTCATCGCACGCTCGCCCGGATTCGACCGCCATGCCCCGATCTTTGCCGCGATCGCGGCCGACCCGCTGCTGCGCCACAAGGTGATGATCGCCGAACCGTGGGACATCGGTCCCGGCGGCTATCAGCTGGGCAATTTCCCGTCCGACTGGCTGGAATGGAACGACCGCTACCGCGACGATGTCCGCCGCTTCTGGCGCGGCGACGGCAGCGTTGGAACGCTTGCGACGCGGCTGATGGGATCGGCCGACATCTTCGGATCCGTTACCCGCAGCGTGAACTTTCTGGCCGCGCATGACGGTTTCACGCTCGCCGACCTCGTGTCACATGTCGATCGCCACAACCATGCCAATGGCGAGGATAATCGTGATGGGCATGGCGACAATTCGTCATGGAACCATGGAGTGGAGGGACCGAGCGACGATCCCGCCATTGCCGCCGCGCGTGGCGCCGACCTGCGGGCGTTGTTGGCCACCTTGTTCGCGACGCGCGGCTATATCCAGCTGACGGCGGGCGACGAGTTCGGCCGGTCGCAACGCGGCAACAACAACGCCTATGCGCAGGACAACGCGATCGGCTGGATCGACTGGGCGATGCGCGACGTGGCGCTGGAGGACCATGTCGCGACGCTCGCCGCGTGGCGCCGCGAACGGCCCGCCGTGTTCGACACCGACGTGCCGGAGCAGGCGACGTGGCTGGCGCTCGACGGCACGCCGATGACGCCCGCGCAGTGGGAAGCGCCCGACTGTCCGGGTTTCGAACTGCAACTGCCGGGCGCGGCGATCCGGGTAGACCGCCCCGCCCGGACGGTCACGCTGCGCTAGGTTCGCGCACGCGCAGCATCGCCACCGCCGCCAGTGCCATGACGACTGCCGCGACCAGCATCGTATAGGCCGGCTGAGTCGGAAACCATGTCTTGATGACCCCGCCCATCACGGTCGCGACGATCAGCTGCGGCAGGACGATGAAGAAGTTGAAGATGCCCATATACACGCCCAGCTTGCGCTGCGGCAGGGCATTGGCGAGCAGGACATAGGGCATGGTCAGCACCGACGCCCACACGATGCCAATCCCGACCATCGGCAGGATCATGCCGATCCGGTCGTGGGTCAGGTAGATGCCGATATAGGCCACCGCTCCGATCGCCAGGCACAGCAAGTGGGTCCGCGCCGCCCCGATCGACCGGGCGAGCAGTGGCAGAGCGAACGCCGCGATGGCCGCCACGCCCGAATAGATCGCGAACAGCACCCCGACCCAGCTACCCGCCTGATTATAGCCGTCCGACGCGGGATCGACCGTGCCCCACACCTGCTGTGCAATGACCGGGGTCGTATAGACCCACATGATGATGAGCGCGCCCCAGGTGAAGAACTGCACCAGCGCCAGCCGCCGCATCGTGTCGGGCATGGTGGCAAGGTCGCCGATGATATGGCTCAGCACATTGTCACCGCGCCCGGCACGCACCAGCTCCGCGGACGCCATCTGCGCGACGCCGTACAGCGCAATTCCGGCGGCGACGAAATAGGCTTCGCGCCCGCTATCCAGCGCACCGCTCGCCTCTGCCCATGCGATCAGCGCAGCGACGACCACGCCGCCGACGATCCATAGCGGCCCGCGGGCGGGAATGACCGGCGGCATCGCATCGACCGGCTCGTCGGTTTCCTCGCCGAACGCGGCCAGCTCGGCCGGGCTGTATTCGCGTACGGTCAGCACGGTCCACAGCACGGCCGCCAGCAGCATCGCTCCGCCGAAATAGAAGCCATAGCGCACCGCATCCGGCACCCGCCCGGCGGGCGCGGTATTGCTGACGCCGAAGACATTTTCCAGCACATAGGGCGCGATGCTGGCGACGACCGCACCGGCGCCGATGAACCACGTCTGGAACGCATAGCCCGCCGGCCGCTGCTTCGGGCTGAGCATATCGCCGACAAATGCCCGGAACGGCTCCATCGACACGTTCAGCGACGCGTCGAGGATCCACAGCGTGATCGCCGCCGCCAGGATGGTCGGCGAATTGGGCATGAAGAACAGCGCGCAGGTACACAGGATCGCGCCGATCAGGAAATAGGGCCGCCGGCGACCCAGCCGGCCCCAGGTCCGGTCGGAATAATGGCCGATCAGCGGCTGGACCAGCAACCCGGTCAGCGGCGCTGCGATCCACATCAGCCCCAGCTGATCGATCGGCGTGCCGAGCGACTGGAAGATGCGGCTGGCGTTCGCATTCTGCAGCGCGAAGCCGATCTGAATGCCGAAAAAGCCGAACGAAATATTCCAGAGCTGGGCAAAGCCGAGCGTCGGGCGGGTCTGCATTTAAATCCTCCCCATCATGGGGAGGGGGACCGTCCGCAGGACGGTGGAGGGGGGTCGCCCCGGCCGCCACCTTCGCGTTGCGGGGCCATCCCCCTCCACCACCGCCTGCGGCGGCGGTCCCCCTCCCCGTGCCGGGGAGGAGCTACTACTTGCGCTTGGGTGCCACGAAGCGGATCGCTTCGCCACCGCCGGGTGCAAGAGCGATCGTCAGCGTGTCGCCCTTCTTCACCTGCCGCTGTTCGATGGTGATCGAGTGGCGGGCATCGGTACGATAATCCGCACCGGGACCATCGCGATAGATTTCGGCGATATAGGTCTTGCCGGCATCGAGGAAATCGAGCTTCACCGTGCTGCTGCGTGCTTCCTCATCGCCGATCGCGCCGAGGAACCAGTCGTTGCTGCCCGCCGCCTTGCGCACGATCGTCGCATAATCGCCGACCTCGCCATTCAGCACGCGCGTGTCGGACCAGTCGGTCGGTACATCGCGGATGAACTTGAAGGCGGCGGGATAGCGCGCATAGTTTTCCGGCGTGTCCGCCGCCATGACGACCGGCGAATACAGCGTGACGTACAGCGCCAGCTGCTTGGCGATGGTCGACTTGATCGCGCTGCCGTTGCTGCCGGTCAGGCTCAGCACACCCGGCGTGAAGTCCATCGGCCCGCCCAGGAACTGGGTGAAGACCATATTGGCCTCATGCTCGGGCGGATTCTTGCCACCCTCCCACGCGTTATACTCCATACCGCGACCGCCTTCGCGGCTCAGCCAGTTGGGATAGGTGCGGCGTAGCCCGGTGTCCTTGACCGGTTCGTGGCTGTCGATCGACACCTTGTAGCGGGCCGCGGCGTTCAGGACGCGCTGGTGATGGTTCACCATCCACTGACCCTCATGCCATTCGCGATGCTTCGACCCGTCGGCATCGACCCGCTCGATCTGGCCGGCATCGGTGACATAGCCGGTCTTCACGACCCGCTCACCATGGTCCGCCGCCCATTTAAACGCGCTGTCGAGCTGCGCGTCGTAATGGCTGACCGAACCCCCGGTTTCGTGATGGCCGATCAGGCGCACGCCCTTCGACTTTGCGTACGCAGCCAGCGCCGTCGCGTCGAAATCCTCGGTCGGCTGGCTGAAGTTCATGTCGTTACCATTGCCCAGCCAGTCGCCGTCCCAGCCGACATTCCAGCCCTCGACCAGCACGCCCTGAATGCCGTTGGCGGCGGCGAAATCGATATAGCGGCGGACATTGGCGGTGGTGGCGCCGTGCTTCGGCCCTCGTGCCCAGGTCCAGTCGCCCTTGATCATGTTCCACCACACGCCGACGAACTTGCCCGGCTGAATCCAGCTCGACGTGTCGCCCAGCTTGTTCGGCTCGTTCAGGTTCAGCCCGATGCGGCTGGCATTGTACAGGCCCGGCGCATCGTCGGCGATGGCGATGGTCCGCCACGGCGTGGAGAAGCCCGCGGCGCGCGATACCTTGGGGCCATCGGCACCCGGGGTCAGAACGGCGCGGAACGTCGTGCCCTCGGCACGGGCGAGGTTCATCGCCGAATAGTCGCTGAGTGCCGCTTCATGGATCGCGACATGGCGGCCGCTGGCCAGCTTCACCGTCATCACCGTCTGCGCGGTGCCGACCGCATCCAGTGGGGTCTTGTTGTAGAGATATTCCTCGCGGTTCCATTCGAACGCCGGCTTCCACCATGCGGTGCCGGGTTCGGCAAAGGCGAACTGGGTCAGTTCGTCGGCGATGTTGACCGTCGTCAGATTGGCCTGTTTCGGCAGGGTGTAGCGGAACCCGACACCGTCATCGAACAGGCGGAAGGTCACCGCCATCTCGCGCTTCAGGTTCTTGGCCTCGCGGAACGTCACCGTCAGTTCGGTGTGGTTGTCGCGGATCGTCTTCCACTCGCCGAACGGCTGGGTCCAGGTCGTGTCGGCGCGGTCGCGCTTCGTCCCCGCCAGCGTCAGCCCACGCTCGATCTTCGGCGCATCGGTGAACATGAAGCCCAGCTTGCTGTCGTTCAGCACCGCCTTGCCATCCTTGGCGATCGAATAGCTCGGCCGCCCTTCGTTATCGAGGCTGACAGCGACCGTCAGCTTGCCATCGGGCGACGCGGCCCGTGCCACCACTTCGGCAAAGGCGGGCGAGGCCATCGCGGTCATACCGGCCAGTGCCAGCGCCAGTTTCATCATCCTCATCGCCTTCTCC
>CAJYRU010000465.1 GCA_913777295.1 uncultured Sphingomonas sp.
CCAGTTCGCGCATTTCGCCGAGCACCGCGATGCGACGCTCAGCGGGTTCGGCGGCCAGCACCTTCAGCGTCGCGCGCATCGATGCGGGGTTGGCGTTGTAGCTTTCGTCGATCAGCAGCGCCTCGCCGGTCGCCAGCTTCAGCGTGCGGCGGGCACCCCGTCCGGCAAGACCGGCGAGATCGGCGAGCGCCAGACCGGCAACGCCCAGATCGCCCCCGATCGCATCGATCGCCGCCATCACGGCCAGCGAATTGGCGACCCAATGTTCCCCCGGCGGCGCCAGCGTATAGCTGACCTCGCGCGTGCCCAATCGTGCCGTCACGAAGCTGTCGCCGCCCGACATGCGGACATGCTCGATCGCGCGGACATCGGCGCCGTCGCGCAGGCCGAAGGTGACGATCCTGGCAGCATGGGGCCGCGCGGCGGCGATCAGCGTGTCGCGGTGCGGGCTGTCGAAGGGGATGATGGCGATGCCGCCCTCGACCAGTCCTTCGAAGATTTCACCCTTCGCGCGGGCGATCGCGTCTTCGCCGGTGAAGAATTCGGTATGGGCGGGCGCAATGGTGGTGACGATTGCGACTTCGGGGCGAACGAGGCGGGTCAGCTGCGCCAATTCGCCCGCATGGTTCATGCCCATTTCGAACACAGCCGCCTGGGTCGATGCCGGCATCCGGGCGAGGCTCAAGGGCACGCCGGTATGGTTGTTGTAGCTCTTGACCGAACGATGCGCGTTGCCGTGGGTAATCCGGTCGAGCGCGGCGAACAGCGCTTCCTTGGTCCCGGTCTTCCCAACTGATCCGGTCACGCCGATGATGCGCGAGGCGGTGCGCGCGCGTGACGCGGTGGCGAGGTGATTCAGCGCGACGGTGGTGTCGTCGACCAGCACATGCGGGCCATCGACCGGCCGGGATACGATCGCCCCCGCCGCCCCTTGCGCAAACGCCTGGTCCGCGAAGCGGTGGCCATCGGTTGCCTCCCCCGACAGCGCGACGAACAGGTCGCCCGGCCCCACTTCGCGGCTGTCGAACGCCACGCCATTGACGGCAAAATCGGTGGAAGCGGTGCCCCCGGTCGCGGCGGCGATGGCGGCGGCGGTCCAGAGCGGCAGGTCAGCCGGCACAGTCACGCGCCACCTGTACGTCGTCGAACGGCAGGATCATGTCGCCGACGATCTGGCCCTGTTCGTGGCCCTTGCCCGCGATCAGCACGATATCGCCCGGCTGGGCCATACTGCACGCCGCGCGGATGGCGGCGCGGCGGTCGCCGATCTCGGTCGCGTTCGGGGCACCCGCCAGCACCTGCGCGCGAATCTGGGCGGCATCCTCGGTCCGGGGATTGTCGTCGGTCACGATCGCGACGTCGGCCTGCGCCGCCACGACCTCGCCCATCGGTGCGCGCTTGCCATTGTCGCGGTCCCCGCCCGCGCCGAATACGACGATCAGCCGCCCCTCGGCATGAGGACGGAGCGCAGCGATAGCGGCCTCCAGCGCATCGGGGGTGTGGGCATAATCGACATAGACCGGTGCGCCATTGGCCAGGATCACCGCGCGTTCCAGCCGCCCGCGCACCGGCTGCAACCGGGCGAGGCCGGCAAGCGTGTCCGACAGTGTGCCGCCGGTCGCCAGCACCAGGCCGGCAGCGGTCAGCGCATTCGCCGCCTGATAGGCACCGATCAGCGGCAACTGCACCTTGTGCGTCGCACCCTCCGCCTCGATCGTCAGCGCCTGTCCGAGCAGGCTCGGCTCACGCCCGACCAGCCGCAGCGTCTCGCCATGTTCGCCGACGGTGATGAGCCGGTTGCCGCGCACCCGCGCCAGATCCATCACCCGGTCGGCATGGGGATCGTCGATCCATACGACCGCGACGCCGTCATCGGCCAGCACTTCGGAAAACAGGCGCAGCTTGGCGGTCAGGTAGCTCGCCATGTCACCATGATAGTCGAGGTGATCGCGGCTGAGATTGGTGAAGGCGGCGGCGCGGACCGGCAGCCCTTCGGTACGATATTGCGACAGGCCGTGGCTCGACGCCTCGAACGCGACATGGGTCACGCCCTCACGTGCCAGACCCGCGACGTTCGACAGGAAGGTGACGATGTCGGGCGTGGTCAGCCCGGTCACGACGCGTTCGTCGGCGGTGGTGACGCCCAGCGTGCCGATCGAGGCAGCGTGATGCCCCTGCATCCGCCACAACTGGCGCACCATTTCGACGGTGCTGGTCTTGCCGTTGGTGCCGGTCACCGCGACGCAGGTCGGCGGGAACGGCGCGAAGAAGGTCGCGGCGGCGCGGGCGAACGCCTCGCGAGGATCGCGGGCGGCAATATGGACGGCGCCTTCGACCACCGCTTCGGGCCGCGCGACGATGGCGATCGCGCCGGCGGCGATGGCGGCCGGGATGAAGTCCTCGCCATTCACCCGAGCGCCTTCGAACGCGCCGAAAATCGTGCCGGGTGCGACCTTGCGATGATCGATCGCGAAGCCGGTCACCGTCTGCGGTTCATCGCCGCCCGTGATCGTTCCTAATTTCATTCGACGTTCGCCAGCTTCTTCGCATCCCCCGGCGCCCGCCACAGCAGCGAACGCAGTCCGGCGAGGTCAATATCGGCATTGCCGTCCGGAATCACCCCCAACAGCGGCCCGGTGCGCGAAATCACCCGGCTGACCACTGGTGCTGCGGTCCATGCGGCGGTGGTGAAGCCGAAGGTTTCCTTCGTCCCCTTCGGACTGTCGAGCATTGCGATCACGACATAGCGCGGGCGATCCATCGGAAAGACGGCGGCAAAGGTCGAGACGTTGACCTTCTTCGAATAGCCGCCGCCCGCGCCCACGGTTTCGGCGGTGCCGGTCTTGCCGCCCACGCGGAAGCCGGGTGCCTCGGCCTTCTTGCCGGTGCCGTCGGTAACGATCAGGCGCAGCAGGCCGCGCATCTTGGCACTGGTCGCTTCGGAAAACACGCGGCTTCCGGCCGGGGCCTGACCGGGCTTCAGCTTCAGCATCGTCGCCGGCCGCCAGATACCGCCATTGACCAGCGCGGCATAGGCGCTGGCGAGGTGCAGCGGCGTCACGGCGATGCCATGGCCATAGGCGGTGGTCATCGTGGTCGTACGGCCCCAGTAATGCGGCCAGATGGTGCGCGACTTTTCCAGTTCGATATCGGGTGCGGTGTCGAAATGCAGCGCGCGGAACAGCTTTTCCATCCGCGCCTGCCCCATTTCGTCGGCGATGCGGGCAGTGCCGATGTTCGACGAATGGACAAGGATCTCCGGCACGTCGAGCCACCGCTTCTGCGCATGGTCGTCGCGGATACGGAAGCCGCCGACGGCCAGCGGCTGCGTCGCGTCGTAGCGCTTGGACAAGGACGGCACGACCCCGCTGTCGAGGGCGGCGGCCATGGTCAGCGGCTTGAACGCCGACCCCAGCTCATACACGCCCTGCGTCACCGTGTTCATCTGTCCGGTGTTGGCGGTCACGGCATTGGGGTTGAAGGTCGGTAGCGAGGTCATGGCGATCACTTCGCCGGTATCGCTGTCCAGCACGATGCCACCGGCACCGCGTGCCTGGAACACCGCCATCGCATTGGCCAGCTCGCTTTCCAGCGCGGCCTGCACCCGCAGGTCGAGGCTCAATGCGACGGGGCGCCCACGCTCGGCCGGGTCGACCAGCCGGGCGTTCAGGAACTTCTCCATGCCGCGCACGCCGCGCCCGTCCATGTCGAGATAGCCCAGCGCATGGGCCGCCATCGCACTTTGCGGATACAGGCGTTCGGGTTCGCGGCCCAGCACGATGCCCGGATCGCCCAGCGCGTTCACCGCCTGCACCAGTTCGGGTAGCGCGCGGCGGCGCAGATAGACGAAATTGCGATCGAGGTTCAGCTGCGCAAAATAATAGCCAGCGTCATGTTCCGGCATCAGCGCCGCGAGCTGCTGCGCCAATTGCCGCTTGTCGCCGATCACCTTGTCCGGGCGGACCGCAATCGACCAGGCATCGATGGTGCGAGCGAGCGGCGCGCCGTTGCGATCGACCAGGTCGCCGCGCAGCGGGACCAGCGCCGCCTCCGCCGCGATCGCCGAACGCGGCTCGGCCGCGACCGCCAGCAGCATCAGCCGCGCCAGAATGACCGTGACGCCCGCCGCGAACAGCAGCATCAGCACCATCAACCGATAATGGGCGATGTTGACCAACGTGTGCCGCGCACCGTCGGACCGCTGCTGATTGAGGGGCGGCGCCACGACGACGATCACGGGCGGGCCGCTTCCTTGCGTGCCGAACGGGCGAGGTCGGCCATGGTGGCGTCGCTCAGCAGCGTGCGGTCGAGCATCGCCACCGCTCGCGCCTTTGCCGGGATCACCGCCGCCGTCTGCACCGCGCCGATGGGCTTTGCCGCAGGCTTCGCCTTGTCGCCCTTCGCCGGGGCGGCGGCAGGCTCGGCGGTGGCGAGGGTCGGTTCGGGGGTGGCGGCGGCCATTTCCATCGGTGCGGCGGGGACGACATAGGCGAGCGCGACATTGCCGCCCTCGGTCCGGCCGGGCAGCGAGGCCAGCTGGTGTTCGCCACCGACATATTGTTCGGCACGCGGCGCGGCGAGTGCCAGCACGTCACCGTTCCAGCGTTCGAGCTGCGCCATGTTCGCGCGGGTATCGAATTCGGTTTCCAGCGCGCGAATGTCCTTGCGCGCCTGTACGATCGAGCGTTCCACCGCCTCGACGCGGCCGCGTTCCGCCGCGCCCTGCGAGATGACCAGATAGAAGGCCGGCGCCATCACGCCGACCGCCACCAATTTGCCCAAGGTACCGAACCCGAACGCACTCATACCATCGCACTCCCGTTCGAACTCCACGGCGCGGACGCCGTGCGAATGGACGCGCGCAGCGTAGCCGACCGTGCGCGCGGATTAACCGAAACTTCTTCGTCACTTGGCCGCACCGCCTTGGCGATGTCGGCGAAACTGGGCGCCGGCCCCTGTGCCACGATTGGGCGATGGCGCGAGCCGGCCGGCATCGCGCCGCCGCGTTCCCGCAGGAACCGCTTCACGATGCGGTCCTCGAGGCTGTGGAAGCTGACCACCGACAACCGCCCGCCGGGCCGCAGCACCCGCTCCGCCGCGTCCAGCCCGGCGGTCAGTTCGCCCAGTTCGTCGTTCAGGTGGATACGGATCGCCTGGAACGCGCGGGTCGCCGGGTCCTTCTTCTCATGCGGACGATGGCCCAGCGCGCGGCGCACGACGGCAGCCAGCTCGCCGGTGCGCGCCAGCGGTCGCGCGCCGACGATGAAGTTCGCGACACGACGATGACGCGGCTCCTCGCCATAGCGGTCGAGGACGTCCGAAATCTCGGCCTCGGCTGCGGTGTTCAGCCATTCGGCGGCCGTGATGCCTTCCCGGCTCATCCGCATGTCGAGCGGACCGTCATACTGGAAGGAAAAGCCGCGATCGGCCTGGTCGAGCTGCATCGACGACACGCCGATGTCCATCACGACACCATCGACCATGTCGACGCCACGCGCGGCCAGCTCACCCGCCATCGCCGAAAACGGCGCCTGAATCAGCGTCAGCCGGTCGCCCGCTTCGGCCAGCAGCGGCGCGGCGGCGGCGTGCGCAGTCGGATCGCGGTCGAACGCGATCACCCGCGCACCGGCCGCCAGCATCGCCCGGGTGTAGCCGCCGGCACCGAAGGTCGCGTCGACATGGGTTTCACCTGGCTGGATCGCCAGCGCGGCGACCGCTTCGGCCATCAGCACGGGGATGTGCGGCGCGTCGCTCACAACAGCCCCTTCTCTTCCATCAGGAATTCGCACAGCTCGCGAGTGTCGGCGTCGATCTCCAAGTCGGCGATCAGCGTGTGCGGGTCCCAGATGTTGAACGTGTCGCCACGCCCGTGGAAGAACGCCCATTTGTCGATCTTTGCACGGCGGCGGTAGAAGGTCGGCAGGACGAAGCGCCCCGCACTGTCGAACGGTGCGGTTTCGAGGTTTCCGAATGCCTTGCCCGCGACGTTATAGTCGGTGTCGGCATCCTCGTCGCTGCCCTGCGGTTTGCGCGAATAGAGGATCTTCGGCCATGCGGCGTCGAAGGCACTGAGGCAGACGTGCTTGGCGTGCCGCTTGAGCAGGAGTTCGCGGGCGTCGGCGTTCTTCTCCAACACCGAGCGCAGCTTGGCAGGCACCGCGACGCGACCCTTCGCGTCGACTGCCTGCAGCCCATAGCTCAGGTAGAGTTCCCTCTCCAACACAGCCCCTGTTCGGTCACGCAGGAGAAGCGTCGACCGCCGGCAAATACGCGCCGGGCAGTGTGAAGCGACGATCCCAGGACCTGCCCCCTGTGACGTGCCGAGACGTATCAAATGCGATCATGGGCGACAATGGGAGAAGTTGGGTGAAGATGGGAAAAAGCACCACCAAACCGGCGGATTTTGGGATGTACGTTGTTTGTTCTACCAATACTTCTGGGCGAGCGCGGGACTGCGCATGGGACGGCGCCCCACCGCGTTAAATCCGGAATGGAAGATGCGGTATCGGGCGCGGTCGAATCCGTCGCCCATCGTCACGTCGCCCTGCCGCAGACAGGCAGTCGACGGAATCACACCCTACTCAGCGAGGATGGGTAGGTTTCACGTTATTAGATCAGGAAGTTCCCCGGGCGGCTCCTGCCGCCTGCGGTCATCTGGGCCTCCCAACCCTCGCCGGGATGCCGCGGGCTGCCTGACTTTAATCGCAGGATCAGCGTATCTCTGGCGTCGCTACGTTCCCGCTGGGCGCCGCCCCCGGCGAGACGCCCAGTTCGGCCAGCGGCTCATCCGGGTTGCCGGTCGGGGTCAGGTTGGCGACCGCCAGATTGGCCTGCTCCTCGACCGTCGCGACATCCTCACCTATCGGCGCCTCGTCGATCGCCGAGCGGAACAGGGCGCTGGCGAGCACGATCAGCAGTACAACCAGCACCAGTCCGGTCGCGCCGACGCGCAGGCGTTGCAATAATTGGGATTGGTCCGATCGCGGCGTCATCTGGGCGCGGTGTTACGCCGAAGTCGCCCCGCTGTCGACCGCCAACCCCTTGGCCGCCAGCCATTCGGGATTGTACAAGGTGGACAGATAGCGAAAGCCGGTATCGCAAAGGATCGTCGCCACCCGGCTGCCCGGCCCCAATTGCCGCGCCAGCAGCACCGCACCGGCGACGTTGATCCCCGACGACAGGCCGAGGCACAGCCCCTCCTCCGCCAGTAGCCGGCGGACCCACACGATGCCTTCCTCGTCCGACACGCGGAACTGGGTGTCGATCGGCGCGCCGTCGAGGTTCGCGGTGATCCGCCCCTGCCCGATCCCCTCGGCGACCGACGATCCTTCGGAGCGCAATTCGCCATGGGCGTAATAATCGTACAGCGCCGCGCCGTGCGGGTCGGTCAGCGCGATGGTGACCGATTCGTCCTTTTCCTTCAGCCCCAGCCCGACCCCGGCCAGCGTCCCGCCGGTCCCCGCCGCGCAGGTGAAGCCATCAATTCGGCCGTCCATCTGTTCCCAGATTTCGGCGGCGGTCCCCACGATATGCGCGCGGCGATTGGCGATATTGTCGAACTGGTTCGCCCAGATCGCGTTGGGCGTTTCCTCGGCAATACGGCGGCTGGTGTGGACGAAATGGCCGGGGTTCGAATAGGGCGCGGCCGGGACCAGCACCAGTTCGGCGCCTAGTGCGCGGAGCGTGTCCATCTTCTCGCGGCTCTGCGTCTCGGGCATCACGATGATCGTGCGATAGCCCTTGGCATTGGCGACCAGCGCGAGGCCGATGCCGGTATTGCCCGCCGTCCCCTCGACGATCGTGCCTCCCGGCTGGATCAGCCCCCGCGCCTCCGCATCCTCGACGATCGACAGCGCGGCGCGATCCTTCACGCTGGCGCCGGGATTGGCGAATTCGCACTTGGCGAAGATTTCCGCCCCCGCCGCCGCGCTGGGGCCTTTCAGCCGGACGAGCGGGGTGTGGCCGATCAGGGCGAGCGTATCGAGAGCGGTATGCATGAAAACGAAATGGCGCGCCGCGCCCGCCGGGGCAAGCGCGCCGGCGGGTAGAATGGATTTCGTGCGCGCAATGCTGGCTTGGGCGCTATCCGGCCAATGCGTCCACCAGCGCCTTCACCTTGGCCTGCCGCCATTGCGGAAGCGGCGCGACCAGCCAATAGCCCATGCGTCCCGATGCCGGTTCCCCGACCACCGCAATTCGTCCGGCGGCGATGTCGTCGCGGGCCAGCAGTTCGGGCACGGTCGCCCGCCCCAGCCCCGCCGCCGCCGCATCGATCGCCAAGCCGGCATCGGCGACGCGGACCAGCGCGCCCGCATCCTCCGGATTGCAGCCGGGCCAGCCGATCCGCGTGTCGGCGCCGC
>CAJYRU010000466.1 GCA_913777295.1 uncultured Sphingomonas sp.
AGTAGGACGGGGTCGGTCATCGCGTGACGTTACGCGCGCGCCACGATCCCGGTTCCCTCCGCCACCGCGACGATCGAGGCGACATGGCGGCGCGACACCTCCAGCAGGTCGCCATAGCCGCCACCCAGCGCACTGGCGATCGGCAGGCCGCGTGTCCGGGCAAGCTGGCCGATCCAGCGGTCGCGTTCGTTCAGTCCCTGCTGCGTCAGCGACAGGCGGCCCAGGCGATCGTCTGCGAAGGGATCGACCCCGGCCTGATAGAGCAGTAGCGTCGGCGCGAAGCTGTCGATCAGCGGGACCAGGGTCGCGGCCAATGTCGTCAGATATTCGTCGTCGCCGACGCCATCGCGCAGCGGCACGTCGAGTGTCGAGACCGCCTTTCGCGCCGGAAAATTCTTCTCGGCATGGATCGAATAGGTCGCGAGATTGGTCCGCCCGGCGAGGAGCGACGCGGTGCCGTCGCCCTGATGCACATCGACATCGACCACCAGCACCCGGTCGCACGTCCCCTCGTCGACCAGCCGGTTGGCGGCGATGGCAAGGTCGTTTAACACGCAATATCCCGCCCCGGTATCGGCCAGCGCATGGTGGCTACCCCCCGCGGTATTGGCGGCATAGCCTCGCTCCAGCGCGATGAGCGCGGCGGCATAGGTGCCGCCGGGTACCGCCTGCGCGCGGAGTGCCATCGGCGGGGTGACGGGAAAGCCGATGCGGCGTTCCTTGTGCGGCGGCACGCGCGCCTCGATCACCTCGGCGACATAGGCTTCGTCATGCACCGCCTCGATCCACTTGCGCGGCATGGGGTCGCAACCGTGCCAGTCGATCGCCGCCCCCATCTCGCGCAGCAGGTCGCGGACTAGGCCGTTCTTGCCCCAGCGATAGCGGCTGCCGGGCGGGCTTTCGGCGACATAGTCGGGATGGTGGACGACGGGGATCACTTGCAGACAGATAAGATGCCGAAGCGCCTCGCAAAAGCCTCGGGCGCGCGATAGGAAGCGGCGATGGACAAGACCGCCCTCCCCTATCGCCCCTGTGCCGGCGTCATGCTGCTGAACCGTGACGGACGGGTGTTCGTCGGCCAACGGCTCGATTCGACATTGGAGGCGTGGCAGATGCCGCAGGGCGGGATCGACGATGGCGAGGCTCCGCTGGACGCCGCGATCCGCGAGTTGCGCGAGGAAACGGGCGTGCAGGCGGACAGGGTGCGGCTGATCGCCGAAAGCCCGGACGAGCTGTTCTACGACCTGCCCGACGACATGATCGGCAGGATCTGGAAGGGGAAATGGCGCGGGCAGCGGCAGCGCTGGTTCCTGTTCGCGTTCGACGGCACCGACGCCGACATCGACATCCGGACGCCCGAGCCGGAGTTTCGCGCATGGCGCTGGGCCGAACCGGCCGACCTGCCGTCGATGATCGTGCCGTTCAAGAAGGCGCTGTACGAGCAGGTGCTGGCCGGGTTCGCCGACCATCTCCATCGGTGAACTGCCCCGACCTCACGATGAATCGTTCAGCCGCCATGCAGATGATCGGCTATAGCGGGCGGTGATGCCGAACCCTGCGATCCTCATCCCACTGGGCCTGTATTTCGCGGAACCGCCGCCCGAGCCGGACCTGCCGATCGAGATCCGCACGATGCTCGAAGAGGCGATGGCGTCGGGCAACGACAACGACGTCGCGACGATCGTGCGCTACGCGCGGAAGGCCGCGCCGAAACATTCGCAGAAGATCGCCGAATTGGCGTCGCATTATACGTTCGAACGCACCGAAAAGACCGAGAAACGACTGCGCACCGCGTCCTTCGGCGCGCTGGTCAAGGGCCGGGCCGAGGTCGGCGGCTGGATCAATGGCGGCAATTCCGACAGCCTTGGCGTGACCGCGGTGCTGGACCTGTCGCGCGAAGGCTATCGCTGGCGGCACAAGCTGAAGCTGCAGGCCGATTACCAGGAAACGAACAGCATCACGACGCGCGAACATTATCTCGCGGCGTTCGAACCGAACTACAAGGTCGACGACCGGCTCTATGTCTATGGAGCCGCGCAGTATGAATCGGACAGGTTCTTCGGCTATTACGACCGTTATTCGGCATCGACCGGGGCGGGCTATACCGTTATCGCCAAGGGGCCGGTAACGCTCGACCTCGAACTCGGTCCGGCGTTCCGCTATACGTCGTTCACGACCGAAAATGTCGAACGGAACCTGGCCGCGCGCGGATCGCTCGATTTCGGCTGGCGGATGACGCCGGCACTGACGTTGAAACAGAATACCTCGGCCTATCTGCAGGACGCCAACAGCACGGTCACCAGCCTGACCGCGGTGGATGCCAAGGTGCTGGGGCCGCTTTCGGCGCGGCTGTCGTACAATATTCAGTATGAAAGCCGGCCGCCGGTCGGGCGGGTCAACGCCGATACGACCGGCCGCGCATCACTGGTCTACGCGTTCTGACGCTACCCCATCACCCGCAGACGGTTCCGTTTGATACGGCATCGCTCTACAACCGCGCGATGGACAGGATGAAAGACGACGACCGCAAGTGGGTCGAGACGATCGATCAGGCGGCGATGCTGGCGCAGGTCGAACGATGGGTCGCGGTGAACAGCGGGACGCGCAATGTCGCGGGACTGAACACGGTGGCGGACATGCTGGCGAACAGCTTCGCCACGTTGCCGGGCGAGGTGTCGCTGGTAGCGCCCGATCCGGTGGAGACGGTCGATGCCGACGGCACCGTGCGGGCGATCGAGCATGGCCGGCATCTGCTGGTACAGGTCCGGCCGCAAGCGCCGGTGCGGATGCTGTTCACCGGCCATATGGACACGGTGTACGGCGAAACCCACGCGTTTCAGGCGATGCGCTACACCGATCCGAACACGCTGAACGGCCCCGGTGCGGCAGATATGAAGGGCGGTCTGTCGGTGATGCTGGCGGCGTTGCAGGCGGTCGAGGCAGGCGGCATCGGCGACCGCTTCGGCTATGACGTGATGATAAATTCGGACGAGGAAACCGGCAGCTTCTCTTCCGCGCGGCTGATCGACCGGGTGGCGCGGGGGAAGGTCGCGGCCTTCACCTATGAACCCGCCCTGCCCGACGGCACGCTGGCGGGCGCGCGCGGCGGGACCGGCAACTTCTCCATCGTCATTACCGGGCGCAGCGCCCATGCCGGACGCAATCCGGACGAGGGGCGCAACGCCATCGTCGCCGCCGCGGACATCGCGCTCCGGCTGAACGCGGTGCGCGGGCCGCGGCTGGCGGTCAATCCGGCGCGGATCGATGGCGGGGGGCCGAACAATGTCGTGCCGGACCATGCCGTGTTGCGCGTCAATTTCCGACCCCATGGACAAGACGAGATCGAACGTGCCCGCGCCGAGATCGACGCGGCGGTCGCGGCGGTCGCGGCGGGGCATGAAGTCGAGATCGCGTTGCATG
>CAJYRU010000467.1 GCA_913777295.1 uncultured Sphingomonas sp.
AAGCCGGTCAGGTTGTACGCCCATTTCGACAGGCCGGTAATCTCGACCTGCCGGTCGCCCTCGCCCAGCACCTGCGGCAGCTGGTTGGTGCCGTCGAGATAGGTGACATTGCCCTGCACCCCGAAGCCGGACAGCGCGCCGGGCAGGAAGTCGAAGAAGGTTTGGAGCGACGCCTCGACCCCCTTGATCCGGCCATCGCCTGCATTTTCAGGCCGGTTGAGCTGCACCCGGCCATAGATGGGGTCGTTCACGACCTGCGTATAATAGCCGATGAAGCCGTTGAGATCGCGATAGAAGGCAGCGACCGACGCCGATCCGTTTTTCGAGAAATACCATTCGAGGCTGGCGTCGTAATTCTTGGAGGTCAGCGGGCGCAGGTCGGGATTGCCGCCGAAACCGCTGGCGTCGAAGACCGGCGGCGTGCCGTCCGGCCCCACGCTGTTGCGGGTGATGTTGATCGACGGGTTGAGCTGCCCGAACCCCGGCCGGGTCCGCGTCTGGGTATAGCCCAGCCGCATCTGCCATTCGTTCGAGAAGCGGACGCGGGCGATGGCGGAGGGCAGCACGTCGACATAATTTTGTCGCGTGGTGCTGGGCACGATGCCGACGCTGCCGTCGGCGGCCTGTACCCGGCTGAACCCGCGATAGGTGCCGTCGGTGTTGACGATGCGTGCGCCGACCGTGCCGTCGACCCGCACCCCGCCCAGATCGACGTCGAACTTGCCCTGGCCATAGGTGGCATAGCTCGCTTCGCTGGCGGTAAAGCCGCCCAGTGGATCATAGGGGATGTCGGCGGTCGCGAATTTCGTCACCGCCTCGCGGATGCCATTGTCCCACGGGAACAGCACGGTCGCGCGCTGGACCGATTGCAGCGCGAGCAGGCGCAGCGCCTCGCCATTGTCGCGAATGCCCTCGCGACTCGGGGCCAGCCAGTTCTGGAACCGCTGCGGATCACCGCGGAACCCGTCGGTGATGAGGCCGAGCGGCCCGCTCGGCAGGCTGTCGAGCGCGATGTTCAGGCCGGCGGTATAGGCATAGCGGTTGTTGTTCTGCGACGATGCATTGCGGTCGCTGGCGCGGAAGCCGAACTGCAGGCGCGGCAGCCAGCTCCAGTCGGTTTCGAGGTCGAGGTCGATCCGCCCCTGCACCCCGTCGCCCTTGGTCACGAAATCGCGCTGATAATAGCCACGCCAGCGGGTGTTCGCCGGGTTGTCGATGGCATAGCCGCCTAGGTCGAACACCGCCGATCCGCGCACGTCCCAGTCGACATTGATCGTCGGCGCGGAGGCAAGCTGGGCGTCGAGGCTGTATTCCGACGCCTGATACTTGCTGTTGGTATAGGCGAAGTCACCCGACAGGATAGCGCGGCCAGTGGTCCATTTGAACCCGGTCGCCGCCTGCCACGTATCGGTGCGGTCGTTCTGCGTCGACCGGAAGAATTCGGGGACATAGCCGCCGGTCTTGGTAAAGCTGGCCGCCTTGTTCGGTTCGCCCGGCACCAGCACGACGTTGCTCAGCGTCGGGGCGACGCCGTTCGCATCGCGGCGTTCGAAATTGACGTTGAACGCGTCGCGCAGCACCTCCCCGCGATACGCCTGCCACAATCCTTCGGCGAACAGTTCGAGGTCGGGGGTCGGCCGCCACTGGATCGTGCCGTTGACCGCCGGGCGATGCCGGACGCCCTTTTCATAGAAATTGCCGGCATTGGCAGGAAAGCGGAAGTCGTTGCCGACGCCGGGCGTCGTCACCTTCAGGTCGTCCGCCGGGTCGTTCGCGCCGAACCCGCGCGGCGAGATGACGGCGGAATCGGCATAGCGGTCGGCGTTGCGATAGGTGGTGCGGACATAGCTGACATTGATGAGCGCGCCGATCTCGCCTACGGGCGTGTCCCAGCGCTTGGTCAGCAGCAGATTGCCCGCCGGGTCGAACGCCTTCGCCTGATCGTTGTACGACGCGCGCAGTTCTCCGGCGATCTCGGTATTCTTCACGTCGAACGGCCGGCGCGAGCGCAGGTTGACCAGGCCGGCAAGCCCCGGTTCGATCAGGTCGGACGTACCCGACTTATAGACCTCGATCCCCGCCGCGACGCCGGCCGGGAAATCCTGCAGGTGCAGTACGCGGTCTTCGGCCGAGAAGAACTCACGGCCGTTGAAGGTGGTGGCGACGTCAGGCAGGCCGCGTACCAGGATGACGCCGGCTTCGTCGTTATAGCGCTGCACGGTGACGCCGGTCACCCGCGCGATCGCTTCGGCGGCATTGTTGTCGGGCAGCTTGCCGATGTCGTTCGATACGATCGCATCGACGATCGAGGACGAATTGCGCTTGATCTCCTGCGCCGATCCGAGCGCGGCGCGGTATCCAGTGACGATGATGTCGGCACCACCGTCATTTTCGGGCGCGGCCTCCGCTTCGGCCTGTGCCGACGTGTCCTGCGCGGCGGCGGGGATCGTGGCCAGCGGGATCAGCGCGCTGGATGTCAAAAGGGCGAGCAACGTCTTCGGCATAAATCCTCCCAGATTTCCGTTATTTTTTGTCGGTAGTGTTATGTTCGGTCGCGGCCGGTTCAGCCTGGCGGGGTAGCCCCGGTCATCGGCCAAGCCTGCATCGTCAGCTTCGCCGATCCGCCGCGTGCGCTGGCGCTCCAGCGGAGTTGCCCGCCGCCGCGAAAGAAGCGATCGGTGATCGTGCGCGTACCGTCGCCGATGAACAGCTCGAGGATCGACTGATCGGCCAGCAGCCGCAGCCGCACGCGCTTCCCCTTCAGCTCGACCGGCGCGACGTGGCGGTTGGCGAACGCGTCGTGGAAATGCGGCCCCGACCGGGTGCGGTCGATGAACACCTCGTCGACGGTCGGATTGACGCCGATCAGCGTCTGGTATCCCTGTTCATCGGTCAGCGCGATCGTCACCTGTTCGGCCGTACCGGTGTCGAGATCGATCGTCAGGTCGGCCGAACCGCCCGCCACCGGCAGGTCGGTCGGCGTCTCGCCCAGCGTCGCGGCGAACTCCTGCCGCGCGCCGTGCAGGCTCGCCACCTCGCGCACCGGCGCCTGCGCGATGCGATAGCCCGCCGGGGTCTTCCTGAGCGTCACCTCGCGCGGGACGGTCATCAGCCCGCGTGCCGGCCAGGTCGGAATCGCCTCGGCATAGCGCCAGTCATTCGCCCAGCCGATCCAGATGCGGCGCGGATCGTTCTTCGGCAGGTCGTTCCACGACACGGCGGCGTAGAAGTCCGCGCCATAGTCCATCCATTGCGCCTCGCCCGGCCAGCCCGGCACGGTCGTGAAGCGCCTTCCGTCGAAATCCCCGACGAAATATTGCCCGCCCGAGCCGCCGCCGACGGCATTGTCGCCCAGGTTGATGCCCAGCACCCAGCGTTTCTCGCCCGGCGCCCCGCCTTCGACCGGCAATTCGAACAGGTCCGGGCATTCCCAGTTCTTGCCGCGCCCACCGGAGGGACCGAAGCTGCTGGCGAAGGTCCACTGCTTCAGGTCGGGTGAGGTGAAGATGACCGCGCGGTTCTCCAGTGCCATCACCGCGACCATCACCCAGCGCTTCGCAGCTGCGTGCCAGAACACCTTGGGATCGCGGAACTCGGGCGATCCGACGCTCAGCACCTCGCCATGGACGGTCCAGGTCCGGCCCTTGTCGTTGCTGTAGGCGACATATTGCGACTGCAGCTTCGCCTTCGGATTATGGCCGGTATAGATCGCGACCAGCGGCGGCTTGCCGCCCCTGCCGAACCCGGTCGTATTGTTCCAGTCGACCACCGCGCTGCCCGAAAAGGCCATGACGTCGGCAGTTTCGGGAATGGCGATCGGCAGTTCCTCCCAATGGACCAGATCGCGGCTGACCGCATGGCCCCAGTTCATATGGCCCCAGCGGTCGCCATGCGGGTTGTACTGGAAGAACAGATGGTACTCGCCGTCATAATAGACGAGGCCGTTGGGGTCGTTCATCCAGTTGCGCGCGGGCGCGAAGTGATAGGTCGGCCGCGGATCGGGCCGCTGTGCCGAGGCGGTGGTGGCAAGGGCGAGGCCGGTCATGGCAAGGATCGCGAGCCGCTTCATGCCGCCTTCCCCTGCAGGTTCATGTCCTCCAGCGCGACGCCGTTCGTCTCCGGCATGACGCGGATGGTCCACACCAGCTGCAGCAGCATCATCGCGCCGAAGAAGGCGAAGACCCAGCCGCCCACCGCACTCGCCACGATCGGGAACAGCCAGGTGATCGCCGCCGCCGCGACCCAGTGGGTCGTGGAGCCGAGCGCCTGTCCCTTGCCGCGCACCGCGCTCGGGAACACTTCGGAGATGAAGACCCAGATCACCGCGCCCTGGCTGATCGCGAAGGCGGCGATGAAGGCGAGCAGCCCGCCCAGGATCAGCGTCCCGTTCGGCACTGCGCGTTCCAGCTGCCAGCCGACCAGCAGCAGCGCGGCGGCGCAGACGATCGACCCGACGAACAGCAGCGGGCGACGGCCGAACCGGTCGATGAAGAACAGCGCGGCGACGGTGAACAACAGGTTGGTGCCGCCGACCGCGATCGACTGGAGCAATGCGCTGTCCGCTCCCGCCCCTGCCAGTTCGAAGATGCGCGGCGCGTAATAGAGCAGCGCGTTGATGCCCGACAGCTGGTTGAACAGCGCGATCGCGATGGCGCAGGCGACCGGAAAGCTGTGCGCGCCCTGGAACAAGCGGGTATCGCCCTGCCCCGCGTCGCGGCGCTCGGCGGCCTCGATCCGCGCCAGTTCGGCCGGCGGATCGAGGAAGCCCAGCCGTGTCATCACCTGCGCCGCCTTGCCCCGCTCTCCCTGTACCGCCAGCCAGCGCGGGCTTTCGGGCAGGACGAAGGTCACGGCGAGGAACAGCGCCGAGGGGATGGCGACGATGCCGAACATCCACCGCCACGCCGTCTCCGGCGGCAGCGCCTGCGCGATCAGATAGTTGCTGAGGAACGCGATCAGGATGCCCAGCACGATGTTCAGCTGGTTCATCGCGACCAGCCGCCCGCGGAACTTCGCAGGCGACACCTCCGCGATATAGATCGGCGTCACCACCGATGCCGCACCGATCGCCAGCCCGCCCAAGAAGCGAAACGCGATCAGCATCGGCCAGCTTTGCGCAAGGCCCGTGCCGAGCGAGGAGATGACATAGGCGATCGCGACCGACAGCATGACCGCCTTGCGCCCATAGCGGTCGGCCGGCGCGCCGGTGACCAGCGATCCGATGACGGTCCCGATCAGCGCAGAGGCGACGGTGAAGCCCAGCGACGCATCGGTGAGGGCAAAGCGTTCCTGCAACGCCTGCGTCGCGCCGGAAATCACGGCGGTGTCGAACCCGAACAGCAACCCGCCCAAGGCTGCACCGGCCGCGCTCAGCACGATCGCGGTCGTCGCGCGCGCATCGTCCACATCCTGCCGGCCACCCGGCGTCGCGCTGCTATGCATCGACCGTCTCCTTGTTCGCGTGGGTAGGTTCGGCCATGCGCCAGTGCATCGGCCATTGCCGCGTCGCCGTGCGATAGGCGAGCGCCAGCGCCCCGGTGAGACCGGCCGATGCGCCCGCCGTCGGCGCGGCGACATAGTCGTCCATGGCGATCGTGCGCATACTGGCGTCGTAACCGGCGAGCTTGGCGACCAGCGCCCGGCGGACGCGCGGATACATTTGCGGCTGCATCACCCCGCCGCCGACGATGATCCGGTCGGGCCGGATGACATAGGTCAGGGTCGCGCACAGAGCGGCGATATAGTCCGCCGCGATGTCCCATGCCGGGTGATCGACGGGAAGTTCCTCCGCCGGCACGCCCCAGCGTGCGCGCATCGCCGGCCCGCAGGCCAGCCCTTCGAGACAGTCGCCATGGAACGGGCAGATCCCGGCAAAGGTCGTGTCACCCGGCGCCCGCGGCACGGAGATGTGCCCGGCTTCGGGATGGTTCGCTCCGCCATGCGGCGCGCCGTCGATCAGTAGGCCGACGCCGATCCCGGTGCCGATGGTGACATAGCAGAAACTGTCCAGCCCCTGCCCGCTGCCGAACAACCGCTCGCCCACCGCCGCGCAGTTCACATCGGTATCGAGCGTCGTCGGCGCCTTGATCGTTCGACGCAGATGACCGAGCAGGTCGACATTCTCCCAACCGGGCTTGGGCGTCGAGGTGATGAAGCCATGATCGGCGGCCAGCGGATTGAGCGACAGGGGACCGAAACTGCCGACCGAAAACGCCGACAACGGTCCATGGGCCTGCTCCATCTCTGCGAAGAATGCGGTGGTTGCGCCCAGCGTTTCGGCCGGCGTCGTCGTCGCGATCCGGGTTTCGCCCAGCACTTGGCCATTACGGTCGGCAACGGCGCACAGGAACTTGGTGCCCCCCGCTTCGATCCCGCCCAGCAGCAGCGGTTCGCTCACCACCCGCGCCCCGCCCGGCCTGCACGTCCAGCACCCGTCATCATCGCCACTCTCCCATCACCGCCGCTTTACACGGTCGATATGACTAAATCTACAAATGTGATTTAGTTGGTCAAGGGAGAATTTTGCGGTTTTTCAGGAGCTTGCGCGGCAATCGTTTGCCGTTATCGGTAACGCAAACGATGTCATCGCCGGGTGAACGCGCTGCTTTGGACGGTATGCCGCCGGCCCGCCGCATCAGGCTCGCTTGAACAAGCTGCTGAGATCGGGCGAATATTGCGCGTGGAGCGGCAACAGCCCGGCGCCCGTCGCCGCCGCCTGTCGCCCCAGCGTTCCGGTTCGGACATCAGGCGCAAAGAAATCGGGCGGAGCATTCTCCGCCAGATGCCCGCCTACCGCCGCCGCGATGTCGGCCAGCTCGTCCGCGTCCAGCGACCCGTCGAGGATCACCGCCTCCAGATCGAGCAGGCTGTTCGCCCCCGAAATGGCAAAGGCCAGCGCCTCCGCACAGCGGCGGCGCCAGCCGTCCAGCGCCGCCGGGGTCGTCGCCCGGTCCCGGTCGTAGAGCGAGGCATGGTGGATCAGCGAATCGCGCTGGCCATCGGCCATCACCGGCATCGACGCCAGCGCCCCGGCATTGCCGTGTCGCCCCTGGACGACCTGCCCCCCCAATACCAGACCGCCGCCGACAAAGGTGCCGAGGTTGATGAGCAGGTAATTTTGCAAATCGACCCCCGCCCCGCACAACAGGTGTGCCAGCGTTGCGGCATTACCATCATTTTCGAAGAAGACCGGTCCGGTCAACCCGGCGCGCAGCCGGTCGGCGACGTCGCCCCGGCGCCATTCCTCCGCCTGATGTTCGGAAATGCCCAGTTCGTCGCGCCATTCGCCGAGGAACCATGGCATCGCGATGCCGATGCCCAAGAACGTGCGCGGATCCTGCAACGACGCGGGCAGATGCGCGTGCAGGAATCGGTCGATCCGCTCGACGGCAACATCGATCGTCGGAAATCCGCCCGCGTCGCATTGCTCCGCCTGCCGCTGTCCGTCGAAATCCAGCAGCACCATCGTCATCGCGTTGCGGCCGATCTCCGCCCCGATCGTATAGCCGCGCGCGCCGTTGATCCGGTACACGGTTGCGGGCTGTCCCATGCCGCCGGTGCGTTTTTCCGCCTGGAACAGCATCGATTCGGCTTCCAGCTCGTCGATGATCCGCACCACCGCCTGGGGCGACAGGCCGGTCACCCGCGCCAGTTCGGCCTTCGACGCGCCGTTCATGCGGCGGATGGCCGACAGGATCAGCCGTTCGTTGTAACGCCGCATCCCGCTGGCGTTCGTTCCCTTGCGCGCCATCTGCATCCGGCCATCCGCTCCTGTGTTTTCCCGCGTATCGCCGCCCCGTGGCGCCTTGTCACCGCCAAATCGCTGTCATTCCGGATGGTTGGCGGGCGATCGCCGCACGCGCAGCACCATGTCGCCGGCATCGTGCAACCGCAGGTACAGCGTCCCGTCGCCCATGCGCGGGACCGATACCGACGGGCCGACGAACCCGCCGGGCAACACCACCGCCCCCGCCATGTCCGGCGCGGTGCCGATCGCGGCGATCAGGAACAGGTCGCGTCCGCTGACCGTGCAGGCATCGCGGCACTCGACTCCGGTCAGCACCGGCAACCGCACCAGCGTCGCCAGCGTCTGCCAGTCGCCCGCCGCCCCGGCCCGCCACGCCCGAACGCGCAACGCCCCCGACACGGCCGGACCGAACACGGCCTGTGGCGCGATGGTCGTCACCACCACATCGTCGCCGACGCGCTGCACCGCACTCGACGCGATCGTCAGCCGCTGGGTCCTGTCGCCCGCCGCAATCTCGATCCCGTCATCCTGCCCCGGCAGACCACCGGCAATCCGCGCCGAAAAGGTCAGCGTGCCACCGGCCGGCACCAGTCCCGTCGGCAGCTCGATCGGTCGCGCGCCGGCCGGCGGATCATATGCAACCCGCCGGTCGAGCAGTTGCAGCGCCGCCCGTGCCGGGGCGACCGTCGCTGCCACGCTGGCACTGCGCCCGTCGCGCAGTTGCACGGTTGCGCTCGTGTCCTGCGTCTCGCCCAGCGGCGCATCGGCAGTCAGCACCAGCCGGTCGCCATCGTCCACCCGCGTCAGCGCCCCTGCGGAAAACCGCATGTTGCCCAGCGTCAGGCCGGCGACCTGATCCAGCCTTGCGCCCTCCAGCACGCCCTCGCGGTCCCCACGGTGAACCGTGAAGCGATCGAGCCGGCTCGGCTCCGCCCGCCCGGTCAGCGCGATCTGGTCGGGCGCCACCGCGCCGTGCCGCACGACGGTCAGCGTGAGCGGTCCCGGCCGCGTCTTCGCCAGCGGCAGCGTCGCCTCTATCCCGTCCGCACCCGCCGTCTTCCAGCTGATCGAGCGGCTGAGGCCCGCTGCGTCGCGCAGCGTGAGGCCCGATACGCAGGCCGCCGCGCCGCCGCGCAGCATCAGCGGATGGTCGCGCCCGACGATGACGTTCGCATCGGGCTGCGGCGTCCACGCGCCGGGGCCGTCGATCTGCGCCGGCACGCGCGGCCCGCTGAACCGGTCGAACCCCCAGCTGCCCTCCACCACCGCGTCGCGGATCGGCCCGGCCACTGCCGCACCGCCGCCCAGCACCAGCCCGCCGCGTTCGGCATCGGGCGTCAGTTTCAACAGCGACACCTTGCCATCCGCCGCGGTGACCTTCAGCGTCAGGTCGCGCGCATAATCGGTCGCGAACAACAGTGCCGCCTCGTCGAGCGGCAGCACGAGGTCCGGCCTGGCCAGACACAGCGCCCCGGACGCGGCCGATCGCCACAGCGGCGGTGGCGCGTCGCCGATCGGCGGCAGCGGCGCGACCAGCACCGATCGCGGATTCTGGAACGATGGCGCGCTATTCAACTGCAGGTGGATCGCCTTCCCCTGCCCCAGCGCCAATGCCGGCAGATACTGATATTGCGCGCTGCGAAACGCGCCGAACAGGCGGGCGAGGTCGCGCGCCAGACCGATATAGGGGCTGTAATAGCCTGCCCCGCCCTCGCGCGTCGCCGCCACCCGGTACGCAAGGTCGACCGGCGCACCGGTCAGCGTCTCGGTCAACGTCGCCCCACGCTGCGCCTGCAACACCAGCGCGTCACGCTGCTGCGTCAGGCACGCCGCCTGCAACGCGCGTTGCTTCAGCAGGCAGTCGGCATTCAGCTTGATGCGGAGCGCCTCGGCCAGCACCGGCGCGGCAGTGGCCAGCCGTTCGGGCGCGGCATCGCCGATCCGCCCGATCGCGCCGACGAACGCGTCCAGCCGCTGTCGGTCGAGCGATGCCTGATACAGGTCCTGCGCCGCCCGCACGAACACGCCGGGTCGCCCGCGTACCGCGTCGCGCACCGCCGAAAAGCCGCCCCCGGCTTCGGGGGCGAGGAACAGGATCGCCTGTTCCGCGCCTTCCGGCACGGTCACGGTCAGCACGTCCTTCTTCGGCTTCCACGTCTCGACCGAAAAGAACCAGTTCTTGGGCGGCGGATTGGTCGCCCCGCGCAGGAACGCGACGACCAGCAGATAGCGCGCCGACTGATCGGCCGGCAACAGCGCGCGGGCGGTCAGCTTGTCCCCGCCGCGCAGGGCTGGCACCGCCGCTACCGGCAGTTCCACCCCGCCCCGCGTAACGCTGACTGCAACTTCCGGCCCGTCGAGGTCGAACCCGTTCTGCTGGGCAAGCGCCGGGCCGGCAAACAGCGCCGACAGCGCAGCGAAGAACAGAAATAGGCGAACCATGGTGCGCGCTATAGCGGAGGGGAAGCGGGTTGATCCACCGGCTTCCAAATTGCTCGCCACCCAGGATAGCGCGACCGTACCCCCGCGAAGGCGGGGGTCCAGGGCGGCAAACGCGACAGACGGTGCTGTTGGCTCTGGATCCCCGCCTTCGCGGGGATACGCAACGCGCAATCCGGCTGAAACTTACAGCTTCGTCTGGATCACCGCCTTCGCGGGGATACCGCACATGTTTGCTACCCCGCCACCAACGCCGCATCGCGCAGGCCGCGCCACACCCGGATCGCCTGCACGGTTTCCGCCACGTCATGCACCCGCACGATCTGTGCCCCGCGGTCGACTCCCGCCAGCGCCAGCGCGACCGATCCGCCCAGCCGTTCGTCCGCCGGCGCCTCGTTCGACAGCGCGCCGATGATCCGCTTGCGACTGGCGCCCAGCAGCACCGGGCACCCCAGCCCGTGCAACAGCGCCAGCCCGTTCACCAGCGCCAGATTGTCCGACAGCGCCTTGCCAAAACCGATGCCCGGATCGACGATGATCTTCGCCCGATCGACCCCGCCCGCGACCACGGCCTCGATCCGCGCCTCCAGCCAGTCGAACACGTCGAGCAGCGGATCGCCATAACCGTTACCGCCGTGCGGCCCCTGCGCGGGGGCGGGCGAGTGCATCAGCACCACCGGGCATCCGCTCGCCGCGACCACCGCCAGTGCGCGCGGATCATAGGCCAGCGCCGCGACATCGTTGACGATCTGCGCGCCCGCCTTGATCGCCACCTCCATCACCGCCGCCTTGCGGGTATCGACCGAAACCGCGACCCCGGCCGCCGCCAGCCGCTCGGCCACCGGCACGACGCGGGCGATCTCGTCCCCTTCCCACACGGTGGCGGCACCGGGCTTGGTCGATTCGCCACCAAGGTCGATCAGCGCCGCGCCCGCCGCCGCCATCGCGACCCCCGCCGCCGCCGCGCCCGCCGGGTCGCCGACATGCGCGCCGCCGTCCGAAAAACTGTCGGGCGTGACGTTGAGTATCGCCATCACCTGCGGCTGATCGAACCGCACCACCCGCTCGCCCAGCGTCAGCGGCGGACGGACGTCCGTGATCCGCCGATGGAGCAACCGCGCCCGCTCGGCCCGATCCGGCAACAGCGTTGCGAGCCAATCGTCAAACCGCTCGACCGGCACCGTGATCCGCAGACCCGCCCGGTCGCGCACCTCATAGGCGGCGAACCACAGCATCCCGCCCGCCAGCCGCACCGCCGCGCCGTCGGGCAACCCGACCGGCGTGTCGACGAAGCGGACCGGGCGCAGATACATCAGGGTTGCGTCGCGAGCAGCCATTGCTGGCGCAGCGCATCGATCTGCACCAGTCCCTTCGGCCCTTCGGTGTGCCAGAAGGTCCAGCCATTGCACGACGGCGCATTCTGCAGCGTCGACCCCAGCTTGTGGATCGACCCCGCCGCCCCGCAGTCGGACAGCAGCGACCCGTCGGCCAGCACCGTCGCGCTGAAGCGTCGCTTGCTGTCCGTCACCACCGACCCCGGCGG
>CAJYRU010000468.1 GCA_913777295.1 uncultured Sphingomonas sp.
ACGAGGTTGCGCGCCTCCGGGCGTTCGGCAAGGCCGCCAACTTCGGAGGGAAGGGGTTCCGGATCGGTCTTCGCCTTGCGGAACTTGGTCGCGATCAGATCGTCCGAATCGATCAGGTTGATGCGGCTCATGTCGGAAGGGTCGGACTTCGACATCTTGGCGGTGCCGTCGCGCAAGCTCATGATGCGCGGCGTATCCTCCGGGATCATCGGTTCGGGCAGCGGGAACAGCTCGACCCCGAAATCGAGGTTGAACTTGGTCGCGATATCGCGCGCCAGCTCGAGATGCTGCTTCTGGTCCTCGCCCACCGGCACATGCGTCGCCCGGTAGGCGAGGATGTCGGCGGCCTGCAGCACCGGATAGGTGAACAGCCCGACGCTGGCGCCTTCGCGGTTCTTGCCGGCCTTGTCCTTCCACTGGGTCATGCGGTTGAGCCAGCCGACCCGCGCCGTGCCGCCAAGGATCCAGGCGAGTTCGCTGTGCGCGGGCACGCGCGCCTGATTGAACAGGATCGAGCGGTCCGGATCGATTCCCGCCGCCAGCAGGGTCGCCGCCATCTCGATCGTGTTCGAGGCCAGCTCCTTCGGGTCCTGCGTCACGGTCAGCGCGTGGAGGTCGGCGAGGAAGAACAGGCAGACGTCGTCCGCGCCCATCCGGTCCTGCAACCGCACCCAGTTGCGGATCGCGCCCAGATAATTGCCGAGATGGAGATTGCCGGTGGTCTGGATGCCGGAGACGACACGCATTGCAGGGTTCCTAGTTAAGCGGCCCGCCGCCGGAGCAGCGCGCGAAGATCGGCCAGCCGGAACGCTCCGGTGGCAAGGCAGGCGACGCCATAGACGACCGCGCCCGCGCCGACGAGGGCGACCATGCCGAGGATGCGGGTGGCGACCGCCCCCGTCGTCCAGGGCGCGACCAGCCCATCGGCAAAGAACAGCGCGCCGCCCATCAGCAGCGACGCGATCGCGAAGCGCGGCAGGCGGTGGGTCAGCCGCCGGTCGAGCGCGAAATGGCCGCGCCGCCTGAGCGTGACGTACAGCATGGCGAGATTGACCCACGCCGAAACCGCGGTGGCCAGCGGCGGTCCGATATGCGCGACGGTCGGGATCAGCGCGAGGTTCAGCACGATGTTGATCCCGATCGACCACATCGCGAAGCGCACCGGCGTCCGCGTATCCTGTCGCGCATAGAAGCCGGGCGTCAGCACCTTGATGAGGACATAGGCGGGAAGGCCCAGCGAGAAGGCGGCGAGCGACTGGGCACAGCGGATCGTGTCCTCCCGTCCGAACGCGCCATGCTGGAACAGCGCGCGGATGATCGGTTCGGCGACGGTCAGGAAGGCGATGGTCGCCGGCAGCGTCAGCAGCAGCGCCAGTTCGATGCCGCGGTTCTGCGTATCCATCGCGCCGACATCGTCCTTACGGCTCAACTGGCGCGAAATGGTGGGGAGGAGGATGGTGCCAAGGCCGATGCCGATCAGCCCCAGCGGCAGCTGGTTCAGCCGGTCGGCATAATAGATGTAGGAGATCGAGCCGGCATCGAGCAGCTTGCCCGACAGCGCGGTGGAAATGACGAGGTTGAACTGCATTGCGCCCGCACCGGCGGCGGCGGGGACGATCAGCTTCAGCATCGCGCGGACATCGTCGGTCATGCGCGGCCGGCGGGGTTTCAGCGACACGCCGGCGCGGCGGCAGGCGAGCATCAGCCAGCCGAGCTGCAACGCGCCGCCCACCGTCACCGCAAACGCCTGCACGCGGGCGGTCGCGTACGGATCGGGTCCGTGGAAGAACAGCAGGCCGGCGACCATCGCGATGTTCAGCAGGATGGGGGCGGCGGCATTGACCCAGAATTTGTCGAGCGAATTGAGGATCGCGCCGAGCAGCGACACGATCGAGATCAGCAGCAGATAGGGAATGGTGATCCGCGACAGCGTGACCGCATAGGCGAACTGGTCGGCGGTGGGGTTATTGAACCCGCCCGACAGCAGATACGTCAGCGGCCATGCGGCGATGAGCATCACGACCGTCGCGGCGATCAGCACCGGCAGCAGCACCGACAGCACGTCGCGGGCAAAGGCGATGCCGGTCGCCAGCCCCTGTCCCTCGGCGGCTTCGTCGCCCTCGGCCACCTTCTTGTTGAACAGCGGCACGAAGGCGGCGTTGAACGCCCCTTCGGCGAACAGCGCGCGGAACATGTTGGGCAGGCGGAAGGCGACGAGGAACGCATCGGACGCGAAGCCTGCGCCGACGAACGTCGCCTGCAGCGAGTCGCGGACCAGCGCCAGCACCCGGCTGGCCAAAGTCAGCCCGCCGACCGATCCCAGCGATTTCGCGAGTTTCATAGGGTCAGTGCCGATCGATGGTCGGGCCGTGCCGCGGTCTGGGCGAACCCTTCACCGACGATCTCGGTTCGTACCCCGGCGAAGGCCGGGGTCCAGGCGGGAAGGCTGTTCCGAATGGCAGCGACGTCCCCCAACTGGACCCCGGCCTTCGCCGGGGTACGGGAAAGCACAGGCGCCGTTCGAGACGTACGCAGGCGTTTTGCGCAGGGCGGGGTCCAGGGCGACATCTTCAAGCCTTTGTCCTGCTTGGC
>CAJYRU010000469.1 GCA_913777295.1 uncultured Sphingomonas sp.
TTGGCAATCAGGCCCGCGTCGACATTCTGCGCCTGATGCGCGACACCAAGTCGCTGGCCGACCAGAACGACTATCGCGACTATGTGCAGACGACGCAGGACATCGGCCTGCCCTATGAAACCGTCGCGGTGATCGACGAAGGGCGCGCGTCGGGCAAGATCCCGGCCTCGGCAAGTGTCTTCACCTCGCTGAAGACCACTGCCCAGACCCAGATCAAGGCCGATGGTTCGGCAGCGGCACTCGAAACCCGCGCCAAGTCCGGCCCGAACGGCCGCGCGGCGCTGGCGGCGGGCAACGTCTATCTGGCGACCGGCAACAACGCCAAGGCGGTCGAGCTGTACAATCTCGCGCTGCAAAAGGGCGGGATCGACGCCGACGAAGCCAACACCCGCATCGGCATAGCCCATGCCCGTGCCGGTCAGGCAGCGGAAGCGAAGGCGGCGTTCGGCAAGGTGACGACCACCGGTCCGCGCGCCGAGATCGCCAGCTTCTGGACCTTCTACGTCGACAATCCCCGCATCGTCGCCTCGACCCCGGCGGTCGGCAACAACTGATCGGGTAACTCGATGATGCAAGACGGCCCGGACCAGCAATGGTCCGGGCCGTTTTCGTTTGCGGAAAAGGCCTCCCCCTCAACCACCCCGTTTGCTTCGAGCAGCTTCGAGCCTGTCGAGAAGCGTCCGTCGAGAATGGGTCGCTTGGGGCACCGCCTTCTCGACTACGGTTCCCGACAGGCTCGAACCCGCGCTCGAAGCAAAGAGGGTTTGGGATGGCGGAAGGGGGAGAGAAAAGCCTCACACCCAAACCCAACCACCCCGTTCGGTTCGAGCAGCTTCGAGCCTGTCGAGAAGCGTCCGTCGAGAACGGGTTGCTTGGGGCAGGCCCTTCCCGACTGCGGTTCTCGACGGGCTCAGACCTGCGCTCGAAGCAAACGGGTTTGATATGGGGGATGGGGAGAGAAAAGCCTCACCCCCACACCCAACCACCCCGTTCGGTTCGAGCAGCTTCGAGCCTGTCGAGAAGCGCCCGTCGAGAACGGGTTGCTTAGGGCACGCCCCTCCCGACCACGGTTCTCGCCAAACTCGAATCTCCGCTCGAAGCAAACGGGGTGAGTAAATGTGGCGACGGGTAGCGTGGGTCCCCCGCTCACTCCCCGGCGGAAACCGGGATCCCCGGCAGCGCCTTCGACGTCCTGACCGTCGGCGACGTCTTCACGCTCGCCACATTGGGCGCGGTAATCAGCTGGGTCGTCAGCATCGACTGGAAGGACTCGAGGTCCGCCGCGACGATCTTCAGGATGAAGTCGATCTCGCCGTTCAGCATATGGCATTCGCGCACCTCGGGGATCGTCGCGATATGCTCCTCGAACGCCGCCAGGTCGCTGCCCGCCTGGCTCTTCAGGCTGACGAGCGCGAACACCGTGATCGTAAAGCCTAGCAGCCGGGGATCGAGCGCGGCATGATAACCGCGGATCGCACCGGCCTCTTCCAGCGCACGCACGCGGCGCAGGCAGGGCGGGGCGGTCAGCCCGACGCGTTCGGCCAGTTCGACGTTCGTCATCCGCCCGTCCTCCTGCAACAGGGCAAGGATTTGCCGGTCGATACGATCGAAAGCCATGGTAGAGGTCCGTGATAGGGTTGGAATATTTGTCCTGCCTACAGCATTATAAAATTACGCGGAAGCGCAATTGTCCCACATTGCGACGTACCGAAAATGGGCAGTTCCGTATTAACGGTCGCGGCGTTAAGGGTCATGGGCACCCGGCATTAACGCAGGTGCGAGTAACGGGAATCCGGTGCGCTTCGACGATAGCCTCGACACGGTTCTTGCCTCCGATCTGACGGGGGAGGGTGCGCGCGCATCGGCGTGGCGGCAGCTGGTCGACCTGATCGGGCGGGGTCGCGCAGCGCCGGATCCCCGTGCCATCGCGCTGTTGCACGATCTGCGCGATGACGTGCCGCGTACCGTCCGCATCGCCAGTGCGCGTGACCTCGAATATGCCCGCCCGCCCGCCATACTGGTCGACCTGCTGGCGACCGACGTGATCGAGGCGGCGGTGCCGGTGCTGCGCAGCGCGACGCTCTCGGTCGACGAATGGCTCGCGCTCCTACCGCGCCTCGGGTCGACCGCGCGCGGCATCGTCCGCAACCGTCGCGACCTCGACCCCGCCGTGCAACGCGCGCTCGACAGCTTCGGCAGCACCGACCTGGTGCTGGGCGACGACAGCGGCGAAGGCCGGGGTGTCCCGCCGCAGCTGGACGACGCCCACCCCACAGAGACCCCAGCCTCCGCTGGGGTGACGCCCGTGATGCAAACGGCAAATCCGCCGCTCGCCACGCCCCCGGCCGAGGACGCGACCTCTGACGTCGCGGACACAGCGACCGCCCCTACCAGCCAACAACGTCACCCCAGCGAAGGCTGGGGGCTCCCGCCGCAGACGGAAGACGCCAGCCCCATAGAAACCCCGGCCTCCGCTGGGATGACGCTTGTGGCGGAGACTGTGGAAGCGCCCTCGGTGGCGAATGTGCCGGAAACGCCCGATCACAGCGTCACGCCGCCCGTCTCGCCCCAGGCCGACCTCTTCGCCCCCGCTGCCGACCCCGCCGGGCCGTTCCGGATCGTCGACGTCATGGCCCGGATCGAGGCATTCGAACGCACCCAGGACGTCGCCCCGCCGCCGCCGCCCACGACCGGCACGCAGGACAGCTTCCGTTTCGAAACCGATGCCGCCGGCCTGATCCGCTGGGTCGAGGGGGTCAGCCGCGCCCCGCTGGTCGGCCTCTCGCTCGATTTCGGCGCAGCCCCCGGCACCGCGCGCTTCGACGGGGTGGCGGCCGGGGCGCTGCGCCGGCGCAGCGCGTTCCGCGACGCGCGCCTCGTCATCGGCGGCGACAGCGATGCGGCGGGCGAATGGTGCGTGTCGGGGGTGCCTGCCTTCGACCATGCCAGCGGCCGCTTCACCGGCTATCGCGGCACCGCCCGCCGCCCGCGCCGCGACGAGCGCGCCGAACCGGTCGCCAACCGCGACGCTGGCGTCGCCCAGCTGCGCCAGCTCGTCCACGAACTGCGCACCCCCGCCGGGGCCAT
>CAJYRU010000470.1 GCA_913777295.1 uncultured Sphingomonas sp.
GCCGCCGATGCGGCGGCGCTGGTGGTCGAGGATCAGCCGAGCTTCGTCGCGCGCTGGCAGGTCGACCGGGTCGCGGCGCGGGTGGCCGTCCCGGTATATGCGGTCAATGCCGCCTGTCTGGTGCCGCCGCAGGTGCTGGGCGAGGGGATCGGCGGTCGATCGGGTTTCCTGCGCCGCCATGAACCCGAACGTGCCGCGTGGCTGGACGCGAGCGACGAGCCGGCCGATGTGGCGCCCTATGCGGGACCGCTGCCCTTCGCGCCGGACGTGCTGGACGGCGACCTCGACCGGCTGATCGTGGGCCTCGGCATCGACCATAGCCTGCCGCCCGTCCGCGCCTTTCCGGCAGGGCGGACGGGTGCGGAGGCGCGGTTGGAGCGGCTGCTGCGCGAGGTGCTGCCGGCCTATACCACCGACCGCAACGACGCGACGCTGCGCACCGGCGCCAGCGGCCTGTCGCCCTATCTGCATTTCGGCGTACTAGGCCCGCGCGAGGTGATGCGGGCGGTCGCGCAGGCCCCGGCGGGGGCGCGGCACAAGGCGAAATTTGCCGATGAACTGCTCGGCTGGCGCGAATGGTTCCATTATCAGGCGCGGGGGCTTGCCGCGCCCGAACGCTATGACCGGGTCGCACCCTGGGCGCGGGCGACGCTGGCCGACCATGCCGGTGATGCGCGACCGGCGCTGGAGACGCTGGGCGCGATGCTGCGCGGGGAGACGCGCGACGAAAGCTGGAACGCCTGCCAGCGGCAGTTCCTGCGCTTCGGGTGGATGCACAATAATGTGCGGATGTACTGGGCCAAGCGGATCATCGCGATGACGCCCGATCCCGAAACCGCCTGGGCCACCGCCTGCTACCTGAACGACCGGCTGAGCCTCGATGGGCGCGATCCGTCGACCTATGGCAATATCGCGGCGACGTTCGGCGGCGCGCCGTCCGACAGCGAGCGGGCGGTGTTCGGGCGGGTGGCGACGCGCGGCGACGGTTCGACCCGCCGGCGCGAAGGCGGCGACGCATGGCTTGCGCGCGCGGCGACCCGACCCGTGCCGCAGGTGTCGATCCCCGCCGCGCTGCCGATCGCGTCCTAGGCGGGATCGACATTCGGCGCACTAGACGACTACTACATCCCCCCAGCGTCACTCCGCGTAGGCGGGAACCCATTGCCGCTGACGTTTGGGTAAAACGCGAGACGCTGGCGCGTATCGATCCATGCCTGCGCGGGAGTGGCGACGGAAAGGGTACGGTCGCTCCGGGAGCCGCATGGCGATCGGCGCTACGCCGCGAGGGCGTAGCGGCGGCAATGGTCGAGATACCCGACCTCATGGCTGCCCGCGAGCGAGACGACGCTTTCCCACAGCCATGACGGCGTATCCAGGCCGCGCGACCGGTCCGCGTCCAGCGCCTTCCGCCACGCGGCGCGCGCCTGTTCGTCCATCTGCCGGGCATGGGCCTTTCCCACCACGAAGGCGAGGTGTCGGGCGGCGCGTATCGCTTCGCGATGGGTGAACTGGTCGACGTCCAGCTTCAGGTCGTGCGGGGAAAGTTCGCGGATGAACAACGACTTGCCGAGCATCCGCACGGGCAGCATCCGATCGCCCAGATGGGGCGACAAGGCCCGCGCCGCCGCGACGACGCGTTCGGCGTTGTCGCGTGGCATCGCCGGGCGGGGCAGGGCGGGTGCGACGGGATCGGTCGCCTCCTTCAGATCGATGAGCGCATAGGACCAGTTGCCCTTGCCGGTCTTCATCGCGACGATCGCGGCATAGCGCAGCAGCCCCAGCGAGCTGCATCCCTTGACCCAATAGGCCGCGTCGACCAGCCGCACGTCGCGGTCGCGGGGTTTGCCCTTCAGCGACAGGACCATCGCCGCCACCCGTTCGTCATCGAACAGCGCGCGAAGCGCGGCGCGTTCCGCGTCGGACAGCTCCCAGAACTTCTTGCCCAGCGGGATGCGCGGTTCGACCGCGTCCAGGCGCTCCCTGGCAAGATGGCGCCACCGGCGGCCCAGCGCCGCGCGCCTTATGCTGCGTACCACGTCGGATTCCACGGCGGGATCGTCGGAGTCGGGATCGTCGATCGCGGCGCCGTAGCCGTCGACCATTTCCTCGATCATCCGCATCGTCGTCACGCCCGGCAGGTCGGAGCCGCGCGCCGCCGTCGCGAGCGACAGGCCCAGCCGGAGCAGGTCGTGCGCTGGGTTGCCGATCACCGCCTGGTCATGGTCGCGGATCTGAATCTCCACCGCGCCCCTGCCGCTGGCGATCGGCCCCAGATTGCCGAGGTGGCAATCGCCGCAGATCCAGATCGCCGGACCCTGCGGCACCCGCCGCGCCACGGGGGAGGCGGCCAGCCAGTCGTAGAATCGGGCGGTGTTGCCACGGACATAGGCATGGGCAGATCGCGCCATCTTCAACTGGCGCTTTGCTTCGAGAAGGGGGACACGCTCAGGGGGAAGGGGCATGGATGAAGGGACCTCGGCACATCGTACCCGGTCACAACGCCGTTCGCCCCGGAAGGTAACGAAACATTGCTGATGCGGGTCAGATCACGACATCGTGCCGATCGACGGTGCGAAATCCATAGTCGCGATAGCTGGCAGTGACCCGATCGCCATCGACGGTGATGTCCATATACCCCTCCGCCGTGCCGAGGAAGCTGCCCTGCCACCAATTGCCGCTGACGGCGCCGCCGGTGATGAACGGGACGCCGTTCAGCATCACCGTTTCGACGACGTGGCTATGCCCCTGCAACACCGCGATGACATTGTAGGGCCGCAGGATGCGCAGCACGTCGCGGGCGTTGGCGATGTTGGTCCAGTTGTGCGGTGTGCGGGTCCATTCCTCCGGTTCGTAGATCGACAGGGCCGTCACCAGCGGGATGTGGGTGGCGACGATGATGCGCCGTCCCGCCGGCTGTGCCGCCAGATCGCGCGCCAGCCAGGCAAGCTGCGCCGCGTCGATCCGCCCCTCGTAGCTGCGATCCGGGGTCAGCCCGATCGAATCCAGCACGACGAAATGCACCCCCTTGTGATCGAAGGCGTAGTAGGTCGGGCCGAAGCGTTCGATATAATATTGCTTGCCATAGTCGGGAGCCGAGGGTGCGACCCCGCTTTTGCGGAATATGCCGAAACAGTCGTGGTTGCCGATGACGTGATGGACCTTCAGGCCGATCGCCTGTTCGGTTTCGACATAGAGGTCCATCAGCCGGTTGGCGCGGGCGCGATCGACCTCCAGCGCGTCATAGACATGGTCGCCGCCCTGGATGACGAAGTCGTAGCAACCCCGCGCGACCGCGCGAAAACAGCTGCGACAC
Organism: uncultured Sphingomonas sp.; assembly: GCA_913777295.1. Lineage (GTDB taxonomy): Bacteria > Pseudomonadota > Alphaproteobacteria > Sphingomonadales > Sphingomonadaceae > Sphingomonas. Next base: position 3,314 of record CAJYRU010000470.1, read on the forward strand.
CCCTCAGCCGCCATCAATTCGGGCTGGATGTGGCAATCGGTGACGAAGGCGAAGCGGAACGCCGGTTCGGGCGCGCTGCCGATCGCCCGTGCGGCGGGCAGGAGCAGCGGCGCGGCGGTCGCTCCGGACAACAGGTGACGACGATGCATGGATGGTCCCGTGCAGCCCGCCGCCGCCGCGGTGGCGCCGGCGGCGGGCTGTCCCTTCATCAGAAATGTGCGCGGATCGTGGCGAATGCCTGTCGCGGCGGGGCGACCTGCAGCGTGGTGTAGGTCCCGTCGGGGTCGCTGTTGCGGAAGCCGCTGGTGCCGAGCGAGGCGTAATAGCGGTGGTCGAACAGGTTCACGACGTTGACGAGCAGTTCGGCACCCGGCCGCGCCTTCGTCCCCGTCAGGCGGTAGCCCGCCGACAGGTCGACCGTGGCCGCACCCGGTACCGGGCGGTCGTTGGTGAAGGTGTAGAAGCGCCGGCTGCGATAATGGCCACCCGCCTGGCCCCAGAAGCGGCCATCGTCATAGGCCAGTTCGAGGTTTCCGGTATTGCGCGGCGAGGCGACGACCTGATTGCCGGCGATCGCGACCGTCGCGCGGCCGGGAACGGTCACGTCGTCGTCATAGGTCGCGACGTTGTAGCCCCAGCTGCCATAGAGCGACCAGTTCGGCGCGAACCGCCAGTTCGCCGCCCCTTCGACCCCGCGTGAGGTGACGCCGCCGACATTCTGAAGCACATTCTGGTTGCCGACCACCGTCGCGCTGATCGAGGACGCGAGCAGGCGGTTGGCGAAGCGGACATAATAGCCGGTCAGCGACAATTGCAGCGCCGCGTCGTGATAGCGATAGCCGCCTTCGATCGTGTTGGTCGTCTCCGGCTTCAGCCCGTCGCGGATGAAGTTGAACCCGGCCTGCGTCGTCGAGAACGGCCCGCTGGCCGCCGAGGCGACGAATCCGGCCATGTTGCGGGTATAGTCGGCGAACACTTCGCTGTTGCCGTCGAGCGTGTAGAGCGCGCCGACGGTCGGCAGGAACCAGTTGGTCGCGCGGATCGTGCCGTTGATCGGCTGGCGGCTGGTGATCGTCTCCGCCGTATTGCTGGTGATAAGCGCCTTGACCCCGGCATTCAGCTTCAGCGCGTCGGTCGCCTGCCATGTATCGCCCAGGTGCAGCTGCGTGACCCTGGTCGTGAAGCGATAATTCCAGCGGGTGAAGAACGGGTTCCGGTAGAATTTCTGGAACCGCTTGGGCGCGACGCCCGCCGTCAGCCCGTAATAATAGGCCTGCTGGTGAAAGCGGTTGTCCTCTACCCAGATGCCGCCTTCGACATGATGGTCGCCCAGGTCGGCGGCGAGGCGGGAGATCAGGCCCTTGCGGTCGATGTCATATTTCACCGCCGATACCGACACGGGCGAACCGCCGAACGCGGCCGGCGAGGGATCGTACGGGCTGGCAAAGGTGCCGATACCCTTGTCGAGATGCCAGTAGAGCGTCGTGCTGCCGCGCAGGGCGTCGGACAGGCGATAGGCGAGCTTTTCATAGGCCAGCATGTCGCGCCGCACGCCGCCGCCATTGTAATAGACGTCGTCCGCATTCTGATAGGGTGCGGGAACGGCGGTGCCGTTCTGCAGCGAGCGGGCCAGCGCTTCGGCGAGGGCGAAATTGTCGGTGACGTTATCGACCTTCCAGCCGAGCCGCTTCACCAGGTCGAACGAGACGTCCGCATAGTCGTCCTCGCGGCGGTCCTGCAGGTTCAGATAGGTGGTGGCGGTGAACGCGTCGCCGATCGGCTGGACATACTGGACGTTCAGCTGGTCCTGCTGCTGCTTGCCCGCGCCCTTCCACTTGCCGGTGCGCTGATGCGCGAAGGAGAGGGCGACGCGGCCGCCGCCGGGCAGGATGCCGCTGTTGGCGCGGGCGAAGCTGCGCCACGTGTCGGCGCTGCCATAGGTCTGCGCCAGGTCGATCCCGACAGCGTCGGTCGGCGCCAGCGAGGTGAAGTCGATCGTGCCGCCGATATTGCTGGTGGATGCGGTCCCCAGCGCGCCGCTGCCCTGCGACAGCGTTACCGGGCCGTTATTCTCGGTGATGAGCGCACGACCGATCGAAAGGCCGTTATTGTTGCGATACTGCATGTTGCCCAGCGGCACGCCGTCGAGCGTATAGCCCATCTGATCGGTGGTGAAGCCGCGGATGGTGATCTGCTGGGCCCATTCATAGGCACCCAGCGGATCGGACGAGACGAAGTCGACGCCGGGCAGCTTGGACAGCGTCAGCAGCGGGGAGGTGCCCGGTGCTTCCTTGGCGAGTTCGCCGGACGACAGCGTCTGGCTTTGGCGCGACTGGCCGCGGCCCAGCACGATGATCTCCTGCGGTTCGTCCTGCATCGGCGCGGCGTCGCCGACGACGGTCGGGCGCGGGGCCGCCGCCGGGGCCACCGCGCGCAGGGCGATCATCGTCGCGCTCTGCGTGCGGATTTCCAGCGGCTGGCCCGCCATCAGCCGGCGGAGCGCGACGGCGCGGGTGAAATTGCCGCGCAATGCCCGCACCTGCCGCCCGGCAAGCGCGTCATAGGGGAACAGGATCTGCACCCCCGCCTGTTGCGAGAAGCGGTTGAACGCGGTGGCCGCGTCGCCCGCCTGGATGTCGAAATGATAGGTGCGCTCCGCCGCCTGCGCAGCAGCAGGCATCGCCGCGCACAGCAGCGCGACGCCGTTCAGATACCGAAACATGCAAACCCCCGAACAATGTGTCGTTCGAAGGAAAGGACGGGGCAGCGCCGCCGAACCGCTATTCGACTATCGAATTTATTTATCCGGCGACCAGGATGATCGTGCCGGTCGCATCGCGGCGCGCGACGATGCCGAAGCTGGCGTGCATCGCCGACAGAAATTCGGACACGTCGCTGGTCGAGAACCGCCCGCCCAGCCGCAGGCCGGCAAGGGCGGGGTCGCCGATCGCGATCCTGTGCCGCAGATACCGGTTATATTCGGCGAGCGCCGCGTCGAGTCGGTCGCCGTCCAGCACCAATACCCCCTGCCGCCATCCGCGCACCCGGTCGATCGCGGCGTCGTCGCCCGGATCGACCCGGGCCGCGCCCGGCATCAGCGACAATCGCTCGCCGCTGCGCGCCGTGCGGCCATTGCCGGTCGCGCGGCCATCGAGGACCGTCAGCGCGCAGTTGGCGCGGCCCAGGCGCGCATTGAACGATCCGCCATCCAGCGCGAAGCTGCCGGAAGGGGTGCGCAGCGTGACCGTGGTCGTATCGCCGGGACAGTCGATCGCGGCCTCCCCCCGGTCCAGCCACAGCGTCGCCTCATCGCCCTTCGTCCGCCAGTACAGGATGCTGTCGGTGTTCAGGTCGACAATCAGCCGGTCGTCGATCCGGATCATCCGCCGTTCGCCGACCCCGGTTTCGGCGCGGTTCCGGGCATAGGCGCTGTAGGCGAACCCGCCGCCGGCCACTGCGGCCACCCCCGTGCCGATCGCGCCGCGCAGCACCATGCGCCGCGAAAGGCGGTGGCGGGACGAAGCAGGGCGGGCGGCCGGGGAGGCTTGCTGCAACGGGCGGATGGCACGGACACCGTCCAGCGCCCGCCACGTCGCCGCGACCTCGGCAAAGGCGATGGCGTGGCGGACATCGGCGTCGCGCCAGCGGTCGAATGCGGCGCGGTCGGCGGTTCCCGCGTCGAGCGCCACCAGCCACGCCGCCGCGATGTCGTTCAGTTCCGTGCCCGCTGCGTGGTCGTCCATTCCGTCCGGCTATTCTCTCGAGCGTCCGATCCCACCGTCCGCATCGCCGTGGTCAGCAGCGACAATCCCTTGGCGAGATGCTTTTCCACGGTAGAGACGGAGATGGAAAGCCTTTCCGCTATTGCGCCCGGCGCAAGACCGTCGATTTTCCGCAGCCGGACGACCCGCGCACATTGCGGCGGCAGCGCGTCGATCAGGTGCAACAGATGATCGAGGTCCGCCTTGCCCGCTGCGACGGAGAAGGCGTCCGGTTCCGGATCGGCGAGGACCAGCGCGTCGATCGACGCCAGATGGTCGATCGACACCACCTGTGCCCGGCGCAGCCGTTCGATCGCCAGGTTCTGGACGATGGTCAGGACGAAGGCGCGCGGATTGTGGATCGACCGGTAATCGGCGACGGCCAGCACGCGGGCATAGGCGTCCTGCACGAGGTCGTCCGCCTCGCCTACGCCGCAGAACAGCGCCGCCTTGCGACGATAGGCCGGGCCGAACGGCAGCACCTCCGCCATGAACCATCGATCAATGTCGCGAAGCCAGCTCACATCCGTCACCCTCGAACGTCGCGCCGCCCCTAGGGAGGCTATGTGACGCGGCGGCGACAGCCGTGGCCGGTTTCCGTACCGATCACCGGAAGCGGGGCGGACGCCGCGCTACAGCAGGCGGTCGAGCGTGATCGGCAGGTCGCGGACGCGGGTGCCGGTGGCGTTGTAGACCGCATTGGCCACGGCGGCGGCGACGCCGGTAATGCCGATCTCCCCGATGCCGTGCGCGCCCATCGGTGCGTGCGGATCGGGGATGTCGGTCCAGATCACGTCGATGTCGGGCACGTCGAGATGCACCGGCACATGATATTCCGCCAGGCTGGGGTTCATGATCCGGCCGTTGCGGTCGTCGAACTGGGTTTCCTCCATCAACGCCATGCCCAGCCCCATGATGATCCCGCCGCGAAACTGGCTGGTCGCGGTCTTTGGGTTGAGGATGCGGCCGCAGTCGACCGATCCGAGGAAGCGGCTGACCCGCACCTCGCCGGTCACCGCATTGACCCGCACTTCGCAGAACAGCGCGCTGTGCGAATGCATCGACCAGTGCATGAATTCGAACGGCATCGATCCGGCTTTCGTCACCGACACGCTGTCGCGCTGTGCCCGCGCCAGGATCGACGCGTAGCTTTCGCGGCGGACGGGTTCGTCGCGCTTTGCCAGGCCGCCATCGATGCTGCCGACCTCGTCCGCCGACAGTCCGGCAAGGGGCGAGTCGTTCCCCGCCAGCTTCAGCAGCGTCGCGACCAGTTCGGCGTGCGCCGCCATCACCGATGCGCCGATCGCGGCGGTCTGTTGCGATCCGCCCGCCATGATCGCGCCGGGGATGTCGCTGTCGCCATAACCGACCTCGATCCGGTCGATCGGCAGGCCGAGGCGTTCCGCGGCGACGATCGCGGTGGTGGTCGACGTGCCCATGCCCATTTCCGCCGCCGCAACCTCGACGCGCGCGCTGACCTGATCGCCGTCGCGCATCAGCGTGATCCGCGCCTTGGCACCGGGCATCCGGTAATAGGGATAGGTGCCGGTGGCGCAGCCCATGCCGATGCGCCATTCCCCCTCGGTCCGCGAACCCGGCGTGGCGTGGCGTGCGTCCCAGCCGAAGCGCGCGGCCCCGTCGCGCCATGCCTGCACGATATGGCGCGAGGAGAAGGGCAGGCCGCTGGTCGGGTCCTTCGTCGGTTCGTTGCGGATGCGCAGCTCGACCGGATCGATGCCGAGGTCGACCGCCAGTTCGTCGATCGCCGATTCGAGCGCAAAGGTGCCGACCGCCTCTCCGGGTGCGCGCATGAAGGTGTTGGCGAGCATGTCCATCCGCGCCACGTCGACCTGCAGCAGCAGGTTGGGCACGGCATAGGCGCTGCGGGTGCCGAGGATGAAGGGTTCTGGCATGTTGTTGTGCGGGGTCATCACCGACAGCCCGCTATGGACCAGCGCCTCGAACGTCCCGTCGGCTGTGGCGCCGATCGCCACGCGCTGTTCGGTCAGCGTCCGGCCGCCGACCATGCGGTACACCCCTTCGCGCGACAGGGCGATGCGGACCGGGCGACCGGCCAGCCGTGCGGCGGCGGCGGCGATGATCTGATGGTTCCACAGCCCCTTGCTGCCGAACCCGCCGCCGACATAGGGCGAGGTGAGGTGGACCTGTGCGAGCTTCAACCCGAATGCATCGGCCATCGCCTGCGCCTGTTGCGACACCATCTGGCTGGCATCGTGCAGGTACAGTTCGTCGCCGCGCCACGCGATCGTCGCGGCGTGCGGCTCGATCGGGTTGTGGTTGTGCCGCGGGGTCCGATAAAGCTGGTCGACGCGGTGCGCCGCCCTGGCCAGCGCGCCTTCCGCATCGCCGATCGCGTTGCGCAGCGGTTGTCCCATGAACAAGCCCTGCTCCACGCCCGCCGCCCTTGCCGCCGTCAGGTCAGTGACCGCCGGTTCCGCGGCATAGGTGAAGGCCAGCAGCGCGGCGGCGTGGTCGGCCTGTTCCTGCGTTTCGGCGAGGACGCAGGCGATCGGCTGCCCGTTCCAGTGGACGCGGTCGTCCTGCAGGATCGGCAGCTCGTCCGGGCCGACCGCATTGGGCGACGTGCCGAACATCGCGGGCGTCGACAGGCGCGGCGCGTTGCGGTGGGTCATCACCAGCACCACCCCCGGCGCGGCCTCCGCCGCCCGCGTATCGATCGCGGTGATTCGCCCGCGCGCGATCGTCGAGAAGGCGAGCGCGGCGTACACCATGTCGTCGAAGCGGAATTCCGCGGCGAAGGGCGCGGCACCGGTCACCTTCAGCCGCCCGTCGAGCCGCGACACCGGCGTGCCGATCAGGCCGTGTTTGCGGCCGATCAGCGGATCGGGCGTGCCGCCGGGCATCCAGCTGTCGGGGGCGAGCGGCACGACCTTTTGCAGGGCGCCCATCACCAGCCCCTGCATCGCCAGTCTGGCGGATTTCCCGATGCTCATGCCGCGTCTCCGGTGGTCAGGGCGCTCAGGACGGCGGCCAGTGTGCGGGCGGCCAGTGCCGGTTTGAACGCGTTGTCGCGCAGGGGCTGGGCATCGGCGAATTCGGCCTTTCCGGCGGCGAGGAACGCCGGTGCCGTCGCCGGACCGCCGCGCAGCATCGCCTCCGCCGTCAGCGCGCGCCATGGCTTGTGGGCGACGCCGCCGAAGGCGATGCGGACGTCGCCGATCCTGTCTCCCGCCATGTCGACGGCGGCCGCGACGCTGACCAGCGCAAAGGCGTAGCTCGATCGATCGCGTACCTTGCGATAGGTCGAATGGGCGGCAAAGGGCAGCGGCGGCAGCTCGACCGCCGTCACCAGCTCGCCCGGCGCCAGCACCGTGTCGCGATCGGGCCGATCGCCGGGAAGGCGGTGGAGTTCGGTAAAGGGCAGCGTCCGGTGCCCCTGCGGCCCGGCGATATGGACGATCGCATCCAGCGCGGCGAGGGCAATGCACATGTCCGACGGATGGGTGGCGACGCAGGCGTCCGACGTGCCCAGCACCGCGTGGATGCGGTTGAAGCCGTCGCGCGCGTCGCAACCGGTGCCGGGATCCCGTTTGTTGCAGCGCGACCCTTTGACGTCGTAGAAATAGGTGCAGCGCGTCCGCTGCAGCAGGTTGCCGCCGACCGTCGCCATGTTGCGGATCTGCGCCGATGCGCCGGCCAGGATCGCGCGGGCCAGCATGGGATAGCGGCTGCGCACCAGCGGGTGTTCGGCGACCGCGCTGTTGCGCACGGCGGCACCGATCATCAGGGTGCCATCCCCGCTTTCGGTGATCGCGGCGGGCAGTGCGCTGACGTCGACCAGCCGTTCGGGCTGTGCCAGCCGCTCGCGCATCAGGTCGACGAGGTTGGTTCCGCCGCCCAGGAACATCGTAGCGGGCGCTTTCGCCATCGTCACCGCTTCGTCCGGGGTCGTGGCGCGAGCATAGGCGAACGGGGTCATGCGCCGGCTCCGCTGCCCATGGTTTCCCGGATGGCGTCGATGATCCCGTTATGCGCGCCGCACCGGCACAGATTGCCGCTCATCCGTTCCTGCACCTCTTCGCGGGTCAGGACGATGGTGGCGGACAGGTCGTCGGCCAGCACGCTGGGCATTCCGCGCCGGACCTCCGCCGCCATGCCGATCGCCGAACAGATTTGGCCGGGCGTGCAATAGCCGCACTGGAACCCGTCATGGTCGATGAAGGCCTGTTGCAGCGGGTGGAGCGCGTCGCCCGCTGCCACGCCCTCAATCGTCGTGATCCGGCGTCCGGCATATTGCACCGCGAGCGCGAGGCACGACAGGATACGCTCGCCATCCACGAGCACGGTACAGGCGCCGCACGCCCCCTGGTTGCAGCCTTTCTTCGTGCCGGTCAGGTGCAGCCCTTCGCGCAGATGGTCCAGCAGCGAGACGCGCGGGTCGGTGGGCAGCGCTACTTCCGCTTCATTGACGAACAACGACATGGCACCCCTCGATCCGTCCGTGGCACGCCGTCGAACAGATCAGCTATCCGCGCGTCCGTCCAGCAGATTTCGCAGGCGCCAGAAGGCCTTGTGCGGATGCGCTTTCGCAGCGGGGTTTGGCGCGGCAGGACCGCGGGTCAGAAGGATTGCAGGTCGCTGGCGATCGTGACCGGTCCCATATAGCTTCGGGCGATGGTCGCCAGATCGGTGGCGGCGCGGGCCGGGTTGTCTGGCCCGGCGGCGAAATGGGTAATCGCCACCGCCTTCACCTTCGCCCGCCGTGCCAGGGCGGCGACATCGGCCGGGGTCAGGTGATGGGTGGTCAGATGGCGGACCAGCGCCTCCCGCTCCGCAGGCGGCATGTCCGGCGCGGTGCGGCGCACGACCTCCAGCGTGCCGGCCACGTCGATCATCTCGCTGACCAGCAGGTCGGCGCCGGTCGCCAGCCGCTCGACCGCCGCGCTCGGCCCGGTGTCGCCGGTATAGACGATCGACCGGCCGGGCAGGTCGAAGCGCAGCGACAGTGACTTGTAGGCGCGGTCGTCCGGCGATCCGGGGGCGAAGTCGTAATGGGTGTTCTGCGCGCTGGTCACGGTCATGCCGTCGACGCTCTGGCGCGTGCCGTCGCCCAGTTCGACGACGCGGACGGTCGAGGCGGGCGACGCCCATGGCTGTCCGGGAATGCCGTATCCCGCCTTTGCCGCAGGTTCCATCGACGCGACGATGCCGTCGACCAGCGTACGGGTGCCCGGCGGGCCATAGACGGTCAGCACGCCGCCGACCTTCGTCTGGTTGCGCAGGCCCAGCAGCGCGGCCAGCCCGCCGGTGTGGTCGACATGCAGGTGGCTGAGAAACACGGCCCTGACCTGCGGCAGGCGGACGCCGATCTTTGCCAGCTGCTGGACGGCGCCGTCGCCGCAATCGACCAGATAGGCGTCGCGCCCGCGCAGCAGCACGTTGGCGGGCTGCGACCGGGTGACGCTGGCCACCGGTCCGCCCATCGTGCCCAGCGTCACGAACCGGTCGGCCGGCGCCGGCTGGGCCGGGGCGGCGGATGCCGCCGCGACCGCGAGCATCGCGATGGCTGCATGGAACCGCATCATCAGAAATCGAATCCGACGCGAACGCCATAGGTGCGCGGCGGTCGCAACGTGCCCACGGGGAAGTCGAGGATCGGTCGCGTGCCCGCGCGGGCCAGCACCGCGCGATTTTCGACATTGTTGACGAAGCCGGTCAGCGTCCAGCGCGACTGCGGTCCGCGCAGCGTCGCATAGAGGTCGGACATCATGAACCCGCCCTGCCGTTCCTCGGGCCGGTAGTTGGTGTTGAGGAAGCGGGCGGTTTCCAGGTTGCTGCGCGCACCCAGCAGCAGCGACAGGTCGTTGCCCAGCTCGACGGTGCGCTCATAGCCGATATTCGCGGCCCATTCCGGCGAATTGGCGGTCGGGCGGCCCGAACAGTCGATGTCGTAGAAGCGCGCGCCATTGATCCCCGGATTGGCCGCGCGCGATCCGGTGACGGCGCATCCGGTCGCAACCGGGCTGCCGGTGGGTGAGAAATTCGCGGTGCGCAGCGTGTCGTAGGTCCCGCGCAGATACTGCACGTTGACGAAGAACTGATCGAGCGGGCTGGGCGCGAACCGCATGTCCAGTTCGGCACCATACATGTGCGACCGCCCGGCATTGGTCGTCACCGACCCTTGCGCCACCAGGCCGTTGCCGGTCAGCACACCGCCGACAAAAGTGATCTGCTGGTTCAGATATTTCCAATAGAATGCCTCGACATTCACCTGCAGCTTGTTGCCCAGGAACCGGTTCTTGGTCCCCACCGTATAGGCGGTCAGTTCCTCGGGCGCATAGGTATTGTTCGGCGGCGCGGCGACGAAGAAGCCACCCGATTTGAAACCGGTCGCGACGTTGGCATAGAGGAGCGAGGCCGGAGCGGCGTCCAGCTCGACGCCCGCCTTCCACGTCGCCTTCTCGAAGGCCAGCTGCCCGGTGAACGGGGTGCCGAGCGCTGGTTCGATCGGACCCGGCAACCCGCCCGATGCGGATGCGGTGCGTTGCCGCTTGTCCTCTCGCGTATAGCGACCACCGCCGATCAGACGGAAATTGTCGGTCACCGAAAAGGTCAGCTGACCGAAGGCGGCGAGGCTTTGCGTGTCGACATTTGGCGTGAAGCGGGTCGTCGAGATATTGCCCTGGCGGAAGAAGTTCGTCGCTTCCTGCTGTTCGTTGAAGAAGAACCCGCCCAGCACATAGCGTAGCCGGCCCGAACTTGGCGACGTCAGCCGGACTTCCAGCGACATCTGGTCCGTCTGTTCATCGAAGGCCAGCTGGAAACCGGGGACATAGCTGACTAGGTCGACCTCAGATCGGCGATAGGCGGGCAGCACGGTCAGCGTGGCGAAGCCCATGTCGCCTTCCACCTGCGCGCTGACGCCGTAGAAGCGGTTGTCGAGATAGCCGTCGTCGCGCGCGCCGGCGACGCACCCGCTGCGCACGAACCCGCCGAACCCGCCGCAGAAGGGCGGGGCGAAGACGGTCGCGGCATAGCCGGCGATGATCGCGTTGGCGCGCGGATCGGCCACGCCGATCCGGTCTTTCAGCGGCGGGGCGGTGAATGCCGCGCTCGACAGCAGCACCGCGCCCGACCCCTTGCCGCCCTGATGATAATAGTCGCCGACCAACGTCATCGACCAGTCGGACGACGGACGGATCAGCAGCGACGCGCGTACCGCCTCACCCCGTTCGTCGTCATAGCCGTCGGACAGATAGCCGTCGCGGTCGATGATCTGTCCCGCAAGGCGCAGGGCAAGCGTATCGCCGATCGGCACGTTGACCGCCGCGAACCCCTTCCTGCTGTCGTAATTGCCATATTCCAGCATCCCCTCGGCGGAGAAGACGCCAAGGTCGGGTTTGCGCGGCAGCACGTTGATCGCGCCGCCCGTGGCATTGCGGCCGTAGAGCGTGCCCTGTGGCCCCTTGACCACCTCGACGCGTTCCAGGTCGTAGAAGACCCCGGCGGGCGCCGTGGGGCGGCCGATATAGACGCCGTTATAGTTGAACGCGATCGCATTCTCGGAGAACGAATTCTGCGACGCGGTGCCGACGCCGCGCAGGAAGAAGCTGGTCGTGCCGCCGGTCGGCTGGACGACCAGTGATGGCACCAGCTTGCTGAGGTTCGCGGTTTCGGTGACGCCGGCATTGACCAGCGCGTCGCCGGTAACGGCGGTGACGGGTACCGCGACCCGCTGCAGGTTTTCCGACCGGCGTTGCGCCGTGACGACGATGTCCGCCAGCCCCTGATCCGCGTCGGCCGCATCGGCCGGCGCCGCGGTTTCGGGTGCAGCGCCCGGCGCCTCCTGTGCCAGTGCCGCCGTCGGCATGGCGGCGCAAAGCGCCAGCATGGAAACCATCAACGCGCGATCCCGCATCCTGTCCTCCCCTGATGGCCGCTGTCTTGCGGCTCTTGGCGACGAACATGGCGGGCAAATCGGGATTAGCAAAATGAGTAATATCGGTAGGTTTCTAGCGAAAATATTGCTGAGAAGCAGTTCGATAGGAACATGCGTGGCAGCCGGATCGTCGGGCGTCATACGATGTTGCGCCGCGCTGGATCGGTCGCCGCAGTGCTCGTGCGAAGCAGGCTAAGCGCGAAACCGCGGACTTGCCGACTTTCGAAAATGCGAACCCCCTTCGAGCCACTTAGGCGATCCAGTGGACATGGCGCTGCACACAGAGGGATATCCGGCGGCCCGACAACTCTGGCAGGCTATCCACAAAACCGATCGATAGTCACAAAATCAAACGATTTTATAAGCAACCATCGCCCGGATAGGATTTCCTGCGACGACAGACGACCAGCGGGTCGCATGGAGGGGTTGTGGAAGCGCAGAACATCCTGGTCATTGGCGGGGGCATCGGCGGTCTGACGGCGGCAATCGCGCTCCGCAGATACGGCCACCGCATCGACATCATCGAACGCGACCCGAACTGGGCGGTGTACGGCGTCGGCATCATTCAGCAGGCGAATGTCATCCGGGCGATGGACCAGCTCGGCCTGCTCGACGATTACCTGTCCGCCGGGGTCGGATTCGACGCGGTCGAGATCTTCATCCCCAGCGGGCAGAAAGTCGCGCGCGTTCCGTCGCCACGCCTGGTCGAGGGACGTCCGGCGAATGTCGGTATCGGTCGCCCGGCATTGCACAAGGTATTGGGCGACCGCGCGTTGGCGGCCGGGGCGACCGTCCGGCTGGGCGTGACCGCGACAGCGATCGACGATGACGGCGCCGGGGTCGATGTCGCCTTCTCCGATGGCAGCCAGGGGCGGTACGACATCGTCATCGGAGCGGACGGGGCGTATTCGCAGACCCGCGCGACGATCCTGCCCGACGCGCCGCGACCCGCCTTCACCGGGCAGGCGGTGTGGCGCTACAACCTGCCGCGCCTCCCCGACATGGACGCGCTCCAGGTCTATAATGGCCCCGCCGGCGTCGGTCTCGTGCCGATTTCCGACACGATGATGTACCTGTTCGCGACCACCAGCGAACCGGGCAATCCGTTCTATCAGACCGAAGGCCTCGCCGCGACGATGCGCGCCCGGCTGTCGCAGGCCGCACCCGCGATCCGCGCCCTGGCCGAAGGGATCACCGACGACGCCGGCGTCGTTTACCGCCCGCTGGAGGCGCTGCTGGTCGAAGGGCCATGGCATCGCGGCCGCGTCGTCCTGCTGGGCGATGCCGTCCATGCGACCACCCCGCATCTGGGGCAGGGCGCGGGCATGGCGGTCGAGGATGCGATCGTGCTGGCCGACGAACTCGACCGGCACGCCGATCCCGCTGCCGCCTTCGCCGCCTATCGCGATCGGCGGTTCGATCGCTGCGCGTACATCGTCCGCTCCAGCCTGGCGATCTGTCACGGACAGATCGGGCAGGGGCCGCCCGTCGACAATGCCGAAGCCACCCGCGCGATGTTCGAACGCGTCGCCGAACCGATCTAACCCCGTTCCCCGAAGGAAGCAGCCGCGATGACCCGAGTTACCGAAATCCGCTATGTCGGCTATGGCGTGGCCGACCTGACCGCCGAAACCGCCTTCTACCGCGACGACTGGAAACTGGTCGATGCGGGCGAGAAGGACGGCATGGTCCATTTCGCCGCCGATGGCCATGACGAAGCCTATGTCGTCCGCCTGCGCCAGGACGACGCCAACCGGATCGACGTCATCGCCCTTGCCGCCGACAGCGACGGCGACATTGACGCGTTGCACGACCGGGTGGCGGCGGCCGGGTGCCGGATCATCTTTACGCCGCGCGCGCTCGATACGCTGGGCGGTGGATACGGTTTCCGCTTCTTCTCGCCCGATGGCCTGCCGTTCGAGATTTCGGCCGGTGTCGAACGCCGCACCCCGCGCGAACTGACCCGGTGGGAAGGCATTCCGCAGAAGATCAGTCACATCGTGCTGCATTCGCCGGATCACAAGGCGATGGCGGCGTTCTTCGTCGACGTGCTGGGGTTCCGCGTGTCGGACTGGCTCGGCGATTTCATGTGCTTCCTGCGCTGCAATTCGGCGCATCACCGGCTTGCGCTTCTGCCGGGACCGGCGTGCCTGAACCATGTAGCCTATGACATGCTGACGCTGGATGACATGATGGCGGGCATCCGCCGGCTGAAGAAGGCGGGCACCGACATATTGTGGGGGCCGGGGCGTCACACGGCGGGCAACAACACCTTCAGCTACTTCACCACGCCCAACAACTTCGCGGTCGAGTACAGCTCCGAGCTGGAATATGTCGATTTCGAAAACCATGTCGATCAGGTCCATGCACCCGGACCGACGACGATGGACCAGTGGGGCATCGGCGTCGGTGGCCCGAACACCATGCCGCATCCCAAGCCCGATCCCTGCCTGTTCGTCGCGGCGGAGGTCTGATCGATGGCGCTGTTCGAATATTTCCCGAACTATATCTGGAACCTGTCGGTCGCGATCGCGCTGGAAAGCGGCGGCCGGATCGGCGAGATCGTCGATATGTGCCAGCCGATCCGCGATGCGGCGGCGAACGGTTCCGACGCCGGCACCCCGCAATTCATGGCGCAATGGGTGGCGATGGGTGACCGGCTGATCGGCCTCGCCGAAGAGGACGAGGCGGCGGGGCACGGCTATTCGGCCGCCACCAAGCTCGACCGCGCGGCGTTGTACCTGCTGGTCGCCGAACGGATGCAGGCCCATGGATCGGCGGGACGGCGCGAAACCTATGCCCGCGCGCTCGACGCCTTTGCCCGCGCCACCCGGCTCGGCCACATCTCGCGCGAGCGGGTCGATATTCCGCTGGATAGCGGCACCATGCCCGCACTCTACACCCGCGCGCCGGGGCCGGGGCCGCACCCGGTGGTCGTCTATTGCAACGGCCTCGATAGCTGCAAGGAACTGCTCTACTGGTCGCGCCTGCCCGAGGAACTGGCGAAGCGCGGCATTTCCACGCTGTGCGTCGACCAGCCCGGTTCGGGCGAGGCGCTCCGGCTGCAGGACCTGCCGGTCGATCCGCACAGCGAGAACTGGGCGTCGAAGGCGGTCGACTGGCTGGAACGGCAGGGCGATGTCGACGGCGGGCGGATCGGCATGACCGGCATTTCGCTGGGCGGGCATTTCGCGCCGCGCGCGGTCGCCTATGAACCACGCTTCGCCAGCGGCGCGGTTTGGGGGGCGAACCATAACTGGGCCGAGGTGCAGCAGAAGCGGCTGCGCCGCGAGGGGGAAAACCCGGTACCGCATTACTGGCAGCATGTGATGTGGGCGTTCGGCGCGACTGACATGGACGATTTCCTGGCGAAATCGAACGACATGACGCTGAACGGCGTCATGGAACGGATCACGGTGCCGTTCCTCGTCACGCACGGTGAAAAGGATCGGCAGATTTCGCTCGACTATGCGCATCAGAGCCGGGACCAGCTGGTCAATAGCCCGCGGGTCGGCTTCAAGATCTTCACCGCCCGCGAAGGCGGCGTGGAGCATGTCGGCGCCGACAATATGAGCTATGGCCGCGACTATATCGCCGACTGGTTCGCCGATACGCTGGGCGGTCGCGCAGGATGATCGCGCGGGCACCGGCCGACCGGCGTGCCGCCTATCTGGCACGGGAAACGGCGATCAGCATGGTCATCAACGCCGTGCTGAGCCTCGCCTTCTTCGTTCTGCTGATCGGGTTGCCGTCGATGGTCCCGGTAGCGGGGCGCGGCGGCTATGCGTTCGATTTCGTGCCGCAGAGCTTCATGATCGCGCTGATGTCGACGTTGGTTCCCGGCTTCATCACCGCCGCGCGAATCAGGGGTGGGGCGATCGCCGGACAGCCGGAACGGCACGGCGCGATCGTCCGTCAATCGGTGCTGACCGCGATCCTGTCCGGCCTGGCGGGCGCGGCGATTGCCGGTGCCTTGCTCGCCGCCGGCATGGCGACCTTGCCGCTGGTCCCGGCGCTCGCCGCCAAGATCCTGTACGGCGTCGTGCTGGCGTCCGTGGTGACCCCGATCGGTCTTGCCCGTGCGCTGCGCATGACCGAGCTTGCCTGAGGAGTTGCGATGTCCCGCCGTCTCATCGACCTGTCGATCACACTCGACCCCGATGTCATCACCGACCCGCCGTTCATGCGACCGCGGATCGAGTATCAGACCCATGCCCAGACCGTAGCGGAGGTGCAGAATTTCTTCCCCGGCCTGACCGCGGACCAGATGCCCGGCGGGCTGGGGTTCGCGGCGTCGGAAACGCTGACGCTGACGACGCACAACGGTACGCATCTCGACGCGCCATGGCACTATCATCCGACCCAGGACGCGGCGCTAAATGGCGGCGAACGGCCCGCGATGACCATCGACGAGGTTCCGCTCGACTGGTGCCTGCGTCCCGGCGTGAAGCTGGATTTCCGGCATTTTCCCGATGGCCACGTCGTGACGGAAGCCGAGATGGCGGCGGCGTTCGCCGCGATCGGTTACGAGGTGCAGCCGTTCGACATCGTCCTCATCAATACCGCCGCCGGCGCGGCGCTGGGTGGTCCGGACTTCCTGTCGAAGGGATGCGGCGTCGGCCATGATGCGACGATGTGGCTGACCACGCGCGGCGTACGCGTGACCGGCACCGATGCGTGGAGCTGGGACGCCCCCTTTGCCGCAACCGCGCGGCGCGTGGCCGAGACCGGCGATACCTCGCTGATCTGGGAAGGGCACAAGGCCGGGCGCGAAATCGGCTATTGCCACATGGAAAAGCTGACCAACCTCGACCAGCTGCCCGACTTCGGCTTCACCGTCTCCTGTTTCCCGGCCAAGGTGAAGCGCGGGTCGGCGGGCTGGACCCGGGCGGTCGCGATCCTGGAGGACACCGCATGAAGCTCGCGACCCGCCGGGATGGCACGCGCGACGGGGCGCTGATCGTGGTGTCGCACGACGACGCCCGCTGGCTGGATGCCGACGGTACGTTGCAGGGCGCGCTGGACGACTGGGCGACCTGCCAGCTGCGGCTGCGGGCGCTGGCGGCGCGGCTGGCGGCGGGGGAGGGGGAGCCACTCGATCCCGCCACGCTGCTCGCGCCACTGCCGCGCGCCTGGCAATGGCTCGACGGATCGGCCTTTCCCCATCACGGCGCGCTGATGCAGCGGGCGTTCAACCACGATCCGATCGTGACCGACCGGCCGCTGATGTACCAGGGCATGTCGCACCGCTTCTTCGGGCCGCTGGAGGATGTGCCGTTTCCGAGCGAAGCCGACGGCATCGATTTCGAGGGTGAGTTCGGCGTCGTCACCGGCGAC
>CAJYRU010000471.1 GCA_913777295.1 uncultured Sphingomonas sp.
TGGCCAAGGCGCAGAAGGTTAACGAGGCGGAAACCGCCAATTCGACGCAAGCTTCGCCGCAACCCGCCGTTAACTCCTCCGAAGGGAAAAGCGGATGAGCGACCTGCTGTCGATCGGCGCGAGCGGGGTCAGGGCGTACCAGTCGGCGCTGACCACGACGTCGGATAACATCGCGAATGCCGGCACCACCGGCTATGTCCGCCGCACGACCTCGCTGGCCGAGATCGGTGTCGGATCGTCGGTCCAGCTGACCGGCAGCGGCGTGACCGTTGCCGGCATTGCGCGTTCCGCCGATGCGTTCCGGTCGGCCGATGTCCGGCAGACGACCTCCGACGTGTCGCGCAGCGACGGCGGCATCGTGTGGATGACCCGGATCGAGGATGCGCTGGGCAGCCGTGCGCTGACCACGCGGATGACCGCCTTCTTCAACGCAGCGACCACCCTGTCGGCCGATCCGTCGGCGGACGCGCCGCGCCGCGCGATGCTGGAGGAGGCGGAGAGCGTCGCCCAGTCGTTTTCGGGTACGGTCAAGGCGCTGGACGATGCGTCGGTCAACCTTGACCAGACCGCCGCCAATGCCGCGGAAAAGATCGGTAACAATGCCGCCGCGCTCGCCCGGATCAACGACGGCCTGGCGCGCGTGGCGCGCGGATCGGTCGGCGAGGTCCAGCTGCTCGACCAGCGCGACCGGATGCTGGACGAGATGAGCGAGCTGATCGACATCGATGTGCAGTTCGATCCGGTCGGGCGCGTCACAGTGCGTGCCGGCGGGGGCGATACGCCGCCGTTGGTCCATGGTATCCAGGCATCGACCGTCCGCATGTGGCGCGATCCGGACAGCAACCTGCCGGTATTCGCCGCGATGCGCGACGGCAAGGAAACGGTCCTGTCGCCGCGCGGCGGAACGACCGCGGGCATGATCGACGGGGCGAAGCGCATCAACGAGATGCGCGCGGAGGTCGTCGATCTGGCGGAGGCGTTCGTCGGCGGCGTGAACGGGGCGCTTGCCGCCGGCGAGGACGCCAACGGCAATACCGGCCTCGACAAGAACGCGCTGTTCTCGATCGTCGATGGTCGCGTCACCCGCAACTTCGACGACCCGAGCCGGATCGCGGCGGCCACGATCGGCAAGGGGCCGCGCGACAGCGGCAATCTGGCCGTGCTGGCCGAGGCGCGTCGCACCGGGGCGTTCGAAACCAAGGTCGTCGCGCTGCAGTCGAGCAACGGTTCGGCGCTCGCCGCGCGCAAGACCGTGTCCGAGGCGCAGGGCGCGATCCGCGATTCGGCGGTCGATGCGCGCGATGCGTCGTCGGGCGTCAACCTCGATCAGGAAGCGGTCAACCTGATGCGCTTCCAACAGGCATATCAGGCGTCGAGCCGCGTGATCCAGGTCGCGCGCGAGACGTTGGATGCCATTCTGGCGATCCGATAGGACGAACCATGCAGATTTCCACCGCCAGCTTCTACAACCGGTCCGCCGCGCAGATGTCACGGCTGAATGCCGACCTCAATCGGTATCAGACCGAGATGACGACGAAGAAGCTGAACGTCGCATCGCAGGATTCGACCGCGTGGATGATGCTGGGCGGGATCAAGAAGGACGACGCGGATGCGAAGGCGTTCAGTGCCAACATCACCCTGTCGCGCGGGCTGCTGGCGCAGGCCGACACGGCGCTGGGCAATGTCGACGACCGGCTGGTGCGCGTCCGCGAACTGGCCACCCGCGCCGCCAGCGAAACGCTGAACGACAAGGATCGCGCGTCGATCGCCACCGAACTGGGGCAGTTGCGCGACGGGTTGATGGCGCTGGCCAATACCCGCGACGTGCGCGGCCATGCGATCTTCGGTGGGGTGGGTGACGTCGCCTTTGCCAAGGACGCCGACGGCGCGATCAAATATACCGGGATCGACGCGACCGGCGCGACCCTGGTCGACATCGACGCGACCGCGCGCATCCGCATCGGCGATGCGAGCGAGATCCAGGTCGGGATCGACGGCAGCCGCGTCTTTGGCGGCGCGCCCGGCTCGACCGACATCTTCAAGATCATCGACGATCTGAAGACCGCGATGGAAATGCCGCTGACCGCGCAGGCGGCCGCCGATGGAACGACCGGAACCGGCGGTACGACCACCGGCGGCACGACCGGCGGTACCACGGGGGGGACGACCGGCGGTACCGGCACCACCGACCCGGCGGCACCGTTCGATCCGGAGGCGGCGCGCAGCAAATATGCGCTGGCGATCAGTTCGGCCCTGAACAAGCTCGATTCGGCCGAGGCGCAGATCACGTCGGCGCGTGCCGCCAACGGCGCCCGTGCTGCGCGGCTCGAAATCGAATCGAGCCAGCTCGAATCGGTCGGCATCGACCGCGAGGAAGCGCGCAGCTCGCTCGAGGACGTCGACATCGCGACGATGACGGTGCAGTTCCAGAAGACGCTGACCATCCTGAACGCGACGCAGGCGACGATTTCGAAGCTCGCGAACCTGTCGCTGTTCAACTACCTCAAATGACCGTTCGCGACCGGCCGCGACCCAAATCGTCGCCCGGTAACGATTTCTCGACGTCTGTCGGGCAGAAGGGAGGTCGCATGACGCGCCGCGACCCGCGGGGCGCCATTTCGTAAACCCAGGGGCAAGTGCCATATGTTTCCGGCCATCGGCTTCGTCGTCCTTCTCGCCATGGTGTTCGGCGGGTTCGCCTTCACCGGCGGCGATCTCGGTCCCGTGCTGCACGCCCTGCCGCACGAAATGCTCATCATCGGCGGCGCCGCCGTCGGCGCGCTCATCATCGGCAATTCGGGCCGCGAGCTGAAGGGCATGGGCGGCGGCTTCATGAAGGTGCTGAAGGGGCCGAAGTACAAGAAGCAGGATTATCTCGACGCCATCTTCCTCGTGTCGAAGCTGATGAAGATGCTGCGCGCCGAAGGGCCGATCGCGCTCGAACCGCATGTCGAGGACCCAAAATCGTCGTCGGTGTTCAGCGAATATCCCCGGTTGATGAAGGACCATACGCTGGTCAACCTGATCGCCGACACGCTGCGCCTGATCGTCGTCTCGTCGGGCACGCTGGACGTGCACGCGGTCGAGGAGGTCATGGACAACGCCATCAAGACCCATCACCACGAGGAACAGGGGCCGCAGGCGACGCTGCAGGGCCTGGCCGACGCGCTGCCCGCGCTGGGCATCGTCGCCGCCGTGCTGGGCGTGGTGAAGACGATGGGATCGATCGACAAGCCGCCGTCGATCCTGGGCGGCATGATCGGGTCGGCACTGGTCGGTACCTTCCTCGGCATTCTGCTGGCCTATGGCCTGGTCGGGCCGCTGGCCGGTCGGTTGCAGCAGGTGATCGACGCCGACGCCGCCATCTATCACGTGGTCAAGCAGATCATCATCGCCTCGCTCCACGGCCATCCGCAGCCGCTGGTGATCGAAGCGGCGCGTTCGGGCATCGCGCACCACAACCAGCCGGGGTTCGCCGAAGTGTTCGACGGCCTGCGCGGACGCTGATCCCATGGCGCGCGCTCCGCACGGCAACAACCAGCCGCCCCCCGTCATCATCGTCAAGAAGATCATCGCCGAGGGCCATGGCGGCCATCACGGCGGTGCGTGGAAGGTCGCCTATGCCGATTTTGTGACGGCGATGATGGCGTTCTTCCTGCTGATGTGGCTGTTGGGCGCGACGACCGAGAAGCAGCGCAAGGGGCTGGCCGATTATTTCGCGCCGACGCTGGTCACGGTGAAGGCCGGGTCGGCGGGGTCGAACGGGCTGTTCGGCGGCGAATCGATCGTCGATCAGGACAGCTACCCCCATCGCGCGGCGCAGACCGGCACCCGGTCGCTGACCATTCCGGCCGATTCCACCGGCGGTATCAAGGAAGGCGCGGGCGACAAGGGCCGGTTGAAGAACAAGGCCGAACTGACCGCCGCCGACAAGAAGGCGTTCGAACAGGTCAAGCGCGACCTGGCGCGCAAGCTGGCGAGCAATGCCGAGCTGCGCAAATTGTCGCGCAACGTCCGCTTCGTGCCGACGCATGACGGGGTTCGGATCGACCTGGTCGACAATGCCGATTATTCGATGTTCGCGCTGGGCACCACGGCGCTTGCCCCCGAAGCGGCCAAGCTGATGACGCTGATCGCGCAGACGGTCAGCGACCTGCCCAACACGATCATGATCCGGGGGCATACCGACGCCGTCGCCTATGGCCGGCCGCAGGACATGAACAACTGGATGCTATCGTCGGGCCGGGCAGAGGCGACCCGCCGCCGGCTGGCGATGGGCGGGGTGGGCGAGCGGCGTTTCGAACGGATCGAGGGCGTGGCCGACCGCGAACCGATGATCGCCAAGGACCCCTATGATCCGCGCAACCGCCGCGTCGCGATCACCCTGCTGTATCAGGCGACCCAGGGCTTTGGCGGCGCCCGCATGGCGAGCATCGACAGCGGCCCGGCCGACCGGGCAGAGGTCCCGCGTCCGGGCAGGGAAACGCCGGCGCACTGAGGCGGCTTCCCCCGCCCATGATCGGGGAGGGACGGTTGTCCACCTGGCGTGGCCGGTTCGAACCGAGCGTCATCCCAGCGCAGGCTGGGATCTCCCGATTGTAGCGCGCAGCAGGAGCCGCCCCCCAGCCTTCGCTGGGGCGACGTCTCGGTGCGGGTCGACCGCCCCTAGAAGAACAGCTTGCGCAGGGTCAGGCGCACCACCCGGCCATTGGGGTCGAGATAGCCCGGCTGATAGTTGATCGGTACGATCCCGTTGGCATCCGTCACCCGCTGGCGCGCATTGAACAGATTGTCGACGCCGAGGCTGATCCGCGTGCCGCGCAGCCAGCGATTGTCGCGGACCAGTCCCGGCTGTTGCCCCAGGTCGGCGAACAGGCGCAGGCCGACCGTCGCCAGGCTTCCGAAATTCAGCCGCTGCGTCGCACCCGTCGCGCCGCCATCGACCTCGGTCGCGGATTGCCAGTTCACCACCAGCCGCGATCCGATGCCGTCGCGGGTATAGCCGCCGTTGAACTGCAGCTGGTGACGCGGCTGTCCGCCGGTATCACTGATCGCCGATCCGCCGAGCAGGTCGAGGACGGGCAGGCCCGGGCGGATCAGGATCGTGTTGGTCAGGTTGACCGTATGGTACAGGCTCGCCCAGATCCGCCCGCCGCCGCCAAAGCCGCCACCGCCACCGCGTCCACCGAAGCCGCCGCCCGGACCGCCCGGACCGCCAAAGCCGCGTCCGCCGCCCGGGCCGCGCCTTTCGCCACCGGCACCGCGCCCTTCGCCGGGTGGTGGCGGCGGGGCATCGCCGGGTGGGGGCGGGGGCGGTGCGCCATTGGCCTCCGCCGCGTCGCGCGCGGCGCGGCGCTCCTCCATCCGCTGCTGGCGCAATGCCTCGAACTGGCGCGAGCGCGCGGTGGTTACCCGCTTCGAGAAATTGATGCCCCAGCGCAGCTGGCTGCTGTCGGCGCGCGCGAAGTTGATCGGACGCGTGTCCACGCTCAGCAACGTGCCACCGCGTACGAACCGGTCGGGGAACGCCGCCTGGATCTCGGCGGTGATCGCCGGAAAGTTCTGGATCGGGTTGTCGATCCGACTGTCGGTATAGTCGAACTGGAGCGACAGGTCGCGTTCGCTCCACGGTTTAAGGTTCAGGCCCAGCTTGATGACGCGGCTGTTGCTTGACACCAGGTCGGGATTGCCGCCGCTGATGGTGGTAACGTCGACGGTCGTGCCGCTGACATAGTCGAACGTCCGCACGAATGGCGTGGTGATGAGCGGATTGCCCAGCTGCTGCTGGGTCGGCGCATTTTCTTCATGGCTGATCGAGGCGAGCAGGCGGATGGCGGTGATCGGCTGCCAGTTGATGCCATAGCCGAGCGTGGTCAGCGTGCCGAAGTCCGACAGCTGTTCGACCTCCGCATTGGCATTGAGCGACAGTCGGCCGAGCGCCGACAGCACGTCGCGCGCGGCATTGGCGATCGGCAGGTCGATATTGGCGCGCACCGAGCCGCTGTCGCGGCCGAGACGGGTCGAGCTGGCGATCCCCGAACGCAGCGAATCGCTGGTGAAGTCGGTGGTCGAGCCGGCGACGCGGATGCTGGTATTCACCTCGCCCGCGGGCAGCGCGAACAGCGATCCGGCGACCAGCGCGTTCAACCCCGCCGCGCTCGACACCGAATTTGCACGATCGGCGGTGCGGATCAGGTTGCCCAGATCGCCGAACGGGCTGAACGTCCCCGCGCGTACCGCTGCTTGAAGGTCGGTGGTGTCGACCCCGCGTTCGGTGCGGGTGCTGGTGTCGGTGCGGTCGTAATTGCCGTTCACCGTCCAGCGCCACCGCCCGATGTCGCCGTTCAGCGCAAAGCCGGCATTGGCGGTCGTCGTCTCCGCATTGCGCATCAACGGGTCGGTGTCGCCAAAGCGCCGCACGATCACGTCGCTGCCAAAGGGCGAGAAGGGCGTGTTGCCCGGCAGCGTCAGCGACACGCCGGGCAGGCCCAGCAGCGATTCGGTGCGGGTATGTTCGATCCGCGTGGTGACGGTGGCGGCGACGTTGCCGAAGATGCTGCGCGCATAGACGCCGTTCGCCGAAAACCGGTCGACCGCGCCCGACAGCGTGCGGAACGGCGTGGT
>CAJYRU010000472.1 GCA_913777295.1 uncultured Sphingomonas sp.
GTTCAATGCCGTTGACGATGTTACCCCATTGATCGCTGCCGCCCATCTGCAGGCGGCAGCCGTGGCGCTGCGACAATTCGCGGAAGTCGTAGGCCTGCAGGATCATGTAGTTGAATTCGAGGAACGAGAGCGACTGTTCGCGGTCGAGGCGCAGTTTCACCGAATCGAATGACAGCATCCGGTTGACGCTGAAATGCTGGCCGACCTCGCGCAGGAACGGGATATACTCCAGCTTGTCGAGCCAGTCGGCGTTGTCGACCATCACCGCATCCGACGGCCCGTCGCCGAACGTCAGGAAGCGTTCGAAGATGCGCCTTATCGACGCGACGTTCGCCGCAATGCCGTCCTCGGCCAGCAGCTTGCGCGCTTCGTCCTTGAAGCTGGGATCGCCGATCTTGCCGGTGCCGCCGCCCATCAGCACGATCGGCTTATGCCCGGTCTGCTGCATCCGGCGCAGCAGCATGATCTGCACCAGGCTACCGACATGTAGCGACGGCGCGGTCGGATCGAACCCGATATAGCCGGGTACGACCTGCCTGCTCGCCAGCGCGTCGAGGCCGGCGGCGTCGGTCAGCTGATGGATGTAGCCCCGTTCGGACAGGGTGTTCAGCAAGTCGGATGCGTAGCTCATGCGCGCGTCCTTAGCGTCGTGGGCGCACCCAAGTCCACGTATCTCGACTTTGGCACGGTTCAGACGATATTGGGGAGCGTTCACTGGTGCGGAGATGCCCCTTGCTTGCGATCGGCCTGATGTCTGGAACCTCGCTCGACGGGATCGACGCTGCACTGATCGACACCGATGGCGAGGGCGAGGTGCGGCCGATCGCGTTCGTCGGTACATCCTATAGCGACGAGGATCGCGCGACGCTGGCGTCGGCGACCGAACTGGCGCTGCTGTTCGACGATCCGGGCGAACATCCGCTGATCGAGCGGGCGGAGGAACTGCTGACCCGCACCCACGCCGCCGCCGTTGCGGCACTGCTGGAAAAGGCGGAGGTAGAGGCGCGGAGCGTCGAGGTGATCGGCTATCACGGACAGACGGTGGCGCATCGCCCGGACAAAGGCTGGACGTGGCAGCTGGGCGACGGCGCGGCACTGGCGGCGGCGACGGGCATCGATGTCGTCGCCGACCTGCGCGTGGCGGATGTGAAGGCCGGCGGGCAGGGCGCGCCGTTGCTGCCCATCTATCATGCTGCACGGGCGGCGGGGATGGACAAGCCGGTGGCGGTGCTCAACCTGGGTGGCGTCGGCAACATCACCTATGTCGGCGAGGGTGACGAACTGATCGCGTTCGATACCGGTCCGGCCAACGGGTTGGTCGACAGCTGGGTCGAGGCGGAGAGCGGTGCGCGCTTTGACGCGGGTGGCGCGCTGGCGGGCAGCGGGCGGGTGGACGAGGCGGTGCTGACCGCGATGCTCGACCATCCGTTCTTCGAACTGCCGCATCCCAAATCGCTCGACCGGCACGACTTCACCATCCAGACGGCGCGCGGCCTGTCGGCGGCGGACGGCGCGGCGACGCTGACCGCCTTTACCGCCGCCTGCGTCGCGGAGGCGATCGACCAGCTGCCGGCGCGACCGAAGCGCCTGTTCGTCGGCGGCGGCGGACGGCATAATCCGGTGATGCTGCGGATGATCGGCGAGCGCTGCGGCGTGACGGCGGAACCCAGCGACGTGCTGGGCTGGGACGGCGACGCGCTGGAGGCGGAGGGGTTCGCCTATCTGGCGGTGCGGTCGCTGAGCGGATTGCCGATCACCTTTCCCGGCACGACCGGCGTCGCAGCGCCATTGACTGGCGGCGTGTTGTATCCGGCCCAGCGGTCGGGGCTGGCGCTCCGGCTTGTCAGCGCCTAACGGCCGCAAATGCTGACCGGCCTGATTTTCGCGACCGAAGAAGCCGAACACCAGCCCGGCGTGCTGGCGGCGACCCTGCCCTTTGGCGGCATGACCCTGATCGAATATCAGGCGCGGCTGCTGGTCGCGGCCGGGGCGGGGCAGTTGCTGGTCGCGGTCGGGCGGGTGACGCCGGCGCTGGCGGCGGCAGTCAACCGGATCGGGCGGCGCGGGGCGACGGTCGACATCGTGCGATCGGCGGAGGAAGCGAAGGCGAAGGTCCATCCGCTGGCCACTATCGTCGCGCTGGCCGATGGCCTCGTCACGACCGATGCGGTGGTGGAGGGCATGGCGCTGGAGCCGGCCGATACGTTGCTGGTGACGCCGACCGGCGATGCCACATCGGTCGAGCGGGTCGATGCCGAGCATTGCTGGGCCGGGGTGGCGACGCTGTCGATCGACCGGCTGGACGATGCCGCGCGCCTGCCGCGCGAATATGATTTCCAGTCGACGCTGTTGCGCGTCGCGACCCAGGCGCGCGCTGCCCATGTCCTGCTGCCGGCCAAGGCGGTGCGATCGGGCCACGGGGTGGAGCGCGATGCCGGCACGCTGGAGGTGCGCAGCAAGGACGTGCTGGCGTCGCTGGCCGAACAGCGTACCGGCTGGATCGACCGCTATGTCTTTACGCCGGTATCGCGGCTGTTGCTGCCGCTGTTGGTCCGGCGCAAGGTGCCCGATGTGGCGATCGGTGCCGCCGGCGGCGTGCTGGGCATCGCCGGGCTGGCCGCCATCCCGTTCTGGAATGCAGGCGCGGCGACGGTGCTGCTGTTCCTGGCGATGGTCGTCTTGTCGGCCGGGTCGCTGCTCGGCTGGCTGCGCGGCGAGGATGGCCATGCCGCGATGCAGGAACGCGGGGTCGATGTGTTCGGGATCGCGGGCGTGCTGGGCGTCGGGCTGGTCCAGTCGCTGATCGTACAGGCCGGGACGGCGGGCGTATTGGCGCTGGTCGGGGTGGTGGCGACGATCCTGGCGCGGCGATCGCCCGCCATCCGCCCCCCCTGGGCCGCGACGCCGGCAACGGCATTGGTCCTCCTCGCACCCTTTGCGCTGGCCGGAACATCGACGATCGGGCTGGCGTTGGTCGCGCTTCATGCCGGGGCTACGCTTGCCCAGGCGATCGAAACCCTGCGGCGAGAGGCTTAGCTTCGCCTTAACCGGGTAAGGTTAAAGCCTGAATCATGTCCATCGATCCGGCCGATCCCCGCGAAGCCAGTGCTGCCGCCATCCTGCTGCTGGACCATGTCGCCGCAGCCGAGCGTGC
>CAJYRU010000473.1 GCA_913777295.1 uncultured Sphingomonas sp.
AGGGCGGGGGCGTGCCGTCGGTGAGATAGCGGTCCAGCGCTGCGCGAAGGCGCGCGACCGAGGCGGTATAGAGCCGATCGAGTTCGGCGACGATCTGGGATGCCTGCGTCATCTACCGTGGCTAAGGCGTTCGACGGTGCAAGGTCAAGGGGGCGTGGCGATCGACAACTGTCTCCCCGACGGGGGCGGGGCAGGGTTGTCCACCCCGCCCCCTCCCTCCGCCGGGGAGAGACAGGACCTGCCTCAGGTGGCCGAGGGCGGAACCTTCGGCAGGGCGTCTGCCTCACGCTTCTTTTCGATCAGCTTCGACGCGCCATAAGCGGCACCGGCGATGGCGGCGGCGGCACCGGCGACGATCGCGGCCGTGGCACCGGGATGCGCCTTCACGGTTTCGGCGGTGGACTTGGCGGCGCTGGACACGGCATCGCGTGACTTCGCGGCAGCATCGGCCACGGCGTCGCGCGACTTGGCGGCGGCGTCGCTTACGCTTTCCTTGGCCGAGGCATAGGTCGCCGATGCCTTTTCGGCGAGCGTGCCCGACGTTTCGGCGACGTCGTTCGCGATATCCTTCGCGGTGTCGTTGGTGATCGTCGTGTTGGTCATGACGTTCCCTTTCCTGATCGATATGGCTGCGTAACTACCGACTAACTCGAACGGCAGCCGCCGGTTCCGTTACGGCCGGCGCGAAACGGCGTGGCCGCGTCAGGCCGACGCCAGCAGGTTTTCGGCCGAGCTGACCTTGAACTCGCCGGGCGCTTCGACATGCAGCGCTTCGACCACGCCGTCATTGACCAGCATCGCATAGCGCTTGGACCGTATGCCCATGCCATAGGCGGAGCTGTCCATGTCCAGCCCGATCGCCTTGGCGAATTCGGCATTGCCGTCGGCCAGCATGGTCACCTTGTCTCCCGCATCGCCGGACTTGGCCCAGGCCGACAGGACGAAGGCATCGTTGACCGCGGTGCAGGCAATTTCGTCCACGCCCTTGTCATGGAACGCCTGTGCCTGTTCGACATAGCCCGGCAGGTGGCGTGCCGAGCAGGTGGGGGTGAAGGCGCCGGGCACCGCGAAGACCGCGACGCGGCGGCCGGCGAAGAAATCCTCGGTCGATACCTGGTCCGGCCCGTCGGGCGTAACCTTGGCGAGGTTGGCATGGGGCAGGCGGTCGCCGACCTTGATCGTCATGAAATTCTCCGCATCGGACCTGGCGCGTCACGCGCGCCACCTTGCAGCTTGGGAGCGCGCACGGACGTTTTCAACCATGGCGCTCGGACGCGGGCGGGGTTAGCGTCGTCGCCATGATGGACCAGACGCGATTCCTTGCCGGACAGATATTGCTCGCCATGCCCGGCATCGGCGACCGGCGGTTCGACCATGCGGTGATCGCGATGTGTACCCATGACGACGACGGGGCGATGGGGGTCGGGATCGGCGACACGATCGACGGGCTGGGGCTGCACGCGCTGTTGAAACAGCTCGACATCGAACCGGGCGCGGCGCCCGATGCGCCGATACATCTGGGCGGCCCGGTGGAAACGCGGCGCGGCTTCGTGCTGCACGATGACAGCTGGGGCGGGCAGGACACGATCGACGTGGCGGGCAAATGGGCCTTGTCGGGGTCGATCGACGTGCTGCGCGCCATCGCGGCGGGGACCGGGCCGGCACACTATCTGATCGCGCTGGGCTATGCCGGGTGGGAGGCAGGGCAGCTGGAAAGCGAGCTGTCACGCCATGGCTGGATGAACGTCGATGGCGATGCCGCGTTGCTGTTCGACGTGCCGACGACCGGGCGCTGGCGCGGCGGGTTCGAAACCGCCGGGATCGATCCCCGGCTGCTGGCGCCCGGCGGCGGTACCGCCTGACGGAAAACATTTGTTAGGACCGGGGGGATAGGGGTCTTCGTTATGTCGATCCTCTCCGTCCTGTGGGAAGCCGTCAAGCCGACGCTGGTCGTGTGGGGATTCGGCTTTTCGGTGATGACCGCCATCGAATTGCTGGCGCCGCGCGAACGGCATTCCCTGCGCGGCCGGTTGCCGGGGCTGATGTTCTGGGCGATCTGGCTGGCGATCAGCGGCGTCGCCTATGCCGGGTTCCGCACGCTGTGGACCGCGCTGGGCATTCCGCCGCTGCTCACGCTGCCGACCGGCGCGGGATGGCAGACGCCGGTGTCGTGGGTGGTCGCCCCGCTGATCGGCGCGGCGATCTACGACTTCTTCTTCTATTGGTGTCATCGCGCGCAGCATCGCTGGCTGTGGCGCTATCACGCCGTGCATCATTCGATCCGGGAGATGTCGGCGGTGAACGCGTTCCACCATCCGATCGAACCGTTCGTGCAGATCCTGCTGATCGCGATCCCGACCAGCCTCATCGCCAGCGAAGCGGCGCCTGCGGTGCCGGCAATGCTGGTCCTGCTGCAGCTGCAGGCGGCGTTCATCCACACACCCAGCCGATGGCATCTGGGGCCGTTATCCAGCGTGATCGTCGACAACCGTTTCCACCGCATCCACCATTCGGTCGAACACCGGCATTTCGACCATAATTTCGGTGCCTTCACGACGGTGTGGGACCGGTTGTTCGGTACCGCGTGGATACCGGGCGACCGGGAATGGCCCGCGACCGGCATCGCCGAAGTGGACCAGCCGCGCACGCTGCACCAATGGGTCGCATTGCCGGTCGCCTATGACCGTGCCGTCGCCGCCGATGCTTCCGACCTTCCAGCTGCGAAGCGGATATAAAGAAATCTTTATATAGGAATTGCGTTTCGGCAGGCGGCTGGGTAGAGGCGGGCCATCCGCCATGGGTGCGCCCATGGCCCCACGCAGGAGCTGAACATGGCCACCGCCATTGCCGACAAGCAGACCGATTACGTCATCAAGGACATCGGCCTCGCCGATTTCGGTCGCAAGGAAATCGAGATCGCCGAAACCGAAATGCCGGGCCTGATGGC
>CAJYRU010000474.1 GCA_913777295.1 uncultured Sphingomonas sp.
TCGGGCGCGGCGGCGATCCGCAACCGCTTCGACGGTCATTACTGGCAGAACAGCCAGGAACTGCGCGTCTTCACGAGCGGCGACGGACCGGTAAAGGCGCAGGCGGGCGCCTATTATTTCAAGGAGCGCTCCGGAATCTCGTTCAACCTTTTCGGGCTGCTGTCTCCCACGCCAGGGACGGTCGGCTATGTTTTCGGCTTTCCACAGGATCCGACCATCGCGCGCTCCTATGCCGGGTTTGGGCAGGTGACGTGGAGCATCGTCGAGCATGTCCGGCTGACCGGCGGCGTGCGCTATTCGAACGACGACAAATCGCGCGTGGGCGCGACGATCCGCTGCGGAACCGTGGCGTGTACCGGTGCCGGCGATGTCGTGACCCGCAACATCGCGCAGCGCACCTTCGACAAGGTGACGTGGCGCGCGGGCGTCGACGTGGACCTGAATGAGCGCACCTTGCTGTTCGGAACGGTATCGACCGGGTATAAAGCGGGCGGCTTCAACGACGGATGTCTCGCGACCAGCCCTGGGTGCAATAACCCGCTGCCGGAAACCGCGCTGTTCTACAATCCCGAGACGCTGACGGCGTATGAAATCGGGCTCAAGACCCGCTTCCTCGACAATGCGGTGCGACTGAACTTCGCTGGTTTCCACTATGATTACAGTGGTATTCAGCTCACCCAAGTGTCCGACATTTGCGGTGGTCCGTGTTCTGTAACCACCAACGCCGCAGAGGCGGACGTCACCGGATTTGAGCTGGAAGGCACGATCCAGCCGATCCGACCGATGCTGTTCAATTTCGCCGTCTCGTATCTCGACGCGACCTACGCCAACTTTCAGGTCACGCCGACGGTCAGCTTTTCCGGGCGTCATCTCGATCGCTCGCCAGGCTTCTCCGTCATCGCCGGCTACACGCATACCTTCGACTTGGGCGGTGCGGGCAACATCGAGGCGAATGTGCGCACGCGGGTGAGCGACAGCTATTATCTGTCCGCGCTGGGCACGCTCAATCAGTTCCGCGTGCCGGGCAGCACCCGCACCGACCTAAACCTGACATACAATGCGCCGGACGATCGCTTTTATATTCAGGGCTTTGTGAAGAACGTCGAGGATGCGATCGTGGTCACGACGGCGGCGACGGGAACGTTCGCCACCGCCAATTTCGCCGATCCGCGCACCTATGGCGTTCGGGCCGGCGTGAAGTTCTGATGCTGGCAAGCGAGATGCAGGAGAGATGGCGATGAAATCGGCAATGGTGACGCTGGCGATCGGTGGCGCGCTGTTCTCCTGCACGGCGTGGGCGCAGATCGTGACGACCGAGGAAGGCAAAGTCTCCGGCACGACGGCTGATGGCATCACCAGTTGGAAAGGGATACCGTTTGCCGCTCCGCCGGTCGGCCAGTGGCGGTGGCGTGCGCCGCAGCCGGCGCAGCGGTGGACCGGGGTGCGGCCCGCGACAGCCTATGGCCACGATTGCATGCAATTGCCGTTCCCAAGCGATGCCGCCCCGCTGGGCACCACGCCCGCCGAGGATTGCCTGACGATCAATGTGTGGAAGCCGGCGGGTGCCAAGGCGAAGCTGCCGGTGATCGTGTGGATTTACGGTGGCGGCTTCGTGAACGGTGGCGCGTCGCCGCCCACTTATTCGGGCGCCCAACTTGCGCGGCAGGGCGTGATGTTCGTCAGCTTCAACTATCGGCTGGGGCGGTTCGGCACGTTCGCTCACCCACAGCTGACGGCGCAGGATCCCGATAAGGGGCGGCTTGGCAATTACGGCTACATGGACCAGCTCGCGGCGCTTCGCTGGGTTCAGCGGAACATCGCCGCTTTTGGCGGCGACCCTAGGAACGTGACGATCATCGGCGAAAGCGCGGGTGGAATGTCGGTCAACACGATGGTGACCTCGCCCCAGTCCAAGGGGCTGTTC
The DNA here is from genome assembly GCA_913777295.1 of uncultured Sphingomonas sp. Classification (GTDB taxonomy): domain Bacteria; phylum Pseudomonadota; class Alphaproteobacteria; order Sphingomonadales; family Sphingomonadaceae; genus Sphingomonas. Next base: position 1,925 of record CAJYRU010000474.1, read on the forward strand.
GCGCGCGCGATCGTGATGTCGGGTGGAGACGGGCAAAATCGCGGAACCGACGGGTTGGCGGGAACCGAGAAGATCGGCGTCGACTTCGCGGCGAGCAAAGGCATCGCCCGGGACGATCGCACCGCGCTGGCCAAGCTGCGCGCGCTGTCGGCGGAGGAGGTGACCGACGGGCTGAACCTGGCCGCGATGTTTACCCCGGCCTCGGGGGTGAAGACGTTTGCCAGCCCCTATGCGGATGGCGTCATCGCGGTCGACGCCGCGTCCGCCTATCGCAGCGGTGCATTCCCCAAGGTGCCGATCATGATCGGTGCAACCGATAACGACATCGGTGGGCCAACAGGTTACATGGTCGCGGGCGCACGACAGCTCGCCAAGGCGATCACGGCGGCTGGGGCGTCGGCCTATCATTATCGCTTCTCGTACGTGGCGGAGGCGTTGGGCAAGACGGGTGCCGGACACGCGACCGACATCCCGTTCTTCTTCGATACCGCCGCGATCAAATATGGCGATGCGACGACCGCGCGCGATCGCCGGATGGCACGGATCATCAGCGCGTATGTCGTCAATTTCGCGAAGACCGGTAACCCGAACGGTGCCGGGCTGCCCCGCTGGCCCCGCTATGACGGTCAGGCCGACCAGCTTCTCGATTTCTCCACGAAGGGTGAGGCGGTGGCGGGCAAGGATCCGCTCGGCGCCGCGATCGACGCCGCTCCCGCACCCACCCGGTAGAAGGAACCGACCACATGCGCTCATTCAAGCTGGCGGCGATGGCATTGGCAGGCGTGGCTGCCATGTCGTTCGGCGCGAATGCCGGGACCGCTCAGCAGGCCGCCGGCAAGCCTGCGACCCTGTGGCGCAATGCGGCGCTACCGCCAGAGCAGCGCGCGCAGGCGCTGCTGCGGGCGATGACCCTGGAGGAAAAGGCCGGGCAGGTGTCGCAGCAGTTCATGTTCGGCGCCTTCGAACAGTTCGCGCCGGTCGTGCGGAGCGGCAAGGTCGGTTCGCTGCTGTTCGTCACCGATCCAGCGATCATCAACCGGCTTCAGAAGGTGGCGGTGGAAGAAACGCGGCTGAAGATCCCGCTGATCTTTGGCTATGACGTAATCCACGGCTTCCGGACGATCTTCCCGGTGCCGATCGGCAATGCCGCCTCATGGGACCCGGCCTCTGTAGAGCAGGTGCAACAGGTGGCGGCCGCGGAGGCGCGCGCGGTCGGGTTGCATTGGGCGTTCTCCCCGATGGTCGATATCGCGCGCGATCCGCGCTGGGGCAGGATCGTTGAGGGGGCGGGGGAAGACCCGTTCCTCGGCGCGGCCATGGCAAGGGCGCAAGTACGCGGTTTCCAGGGGCCGGCGATCGGTACGCCAGGTCATATCATCGCCGGGCCAAAGCATTTCGCCGGCTATGCCGCGGCCGAGGGCGGGCGGGATTACGACAGCGTCTATATCCCCGACACCCAGCTCTACAACGTGATCCTCCCGCCGTTTGCTGCGGCGGTGCAGGCAGGCGCCGGCAACATCATGAGCGCCTATATGGACCTGAACGACGTGCCCGCCGTCGCGAACCATTGGCTTTTGACCGACGTACTCCGTGGGCAGATGGGGTTCCAGGGCTGGGTGGTTTCGGACGCCAACGGCACCAAGAACCAGGTCATCCAGCATTTCGCGCGCGACGAGGCCGACGCCGCGATCCGCAGCATTGCCGCCGGCAACGACATGGAGATGTCGTTCGGTCCGGCCGCATCGGCGGAGACGCTCGCCGCCTCGGTCCGCGCCGGCAAGCTGCCACAGGCGACGCTCGACCGCGCCGTGCTGCGCATCCTGACCGCGAAGTTTCGCATGGGCCTGTTCGAGCAGCCGTTCGTCGACGAGGCCGCAGCCAAAACGGTGCTGGCCGATCCGGCGCATCGCGCGGTAGCGCAGCACGCCGCGGAGCGCGCGCTGGTGTTGCTCAAGAACGACGGCGATGCGCTGCCGCTGGTCGCGGGTGCGAACAAGCGGGTGGCAGTGATCGGGGCAATGGCGAACTCGAAACGCGACATGTTGGGGCCGTGGGCGTTCCAATACGATCTTCCCGAGACTGTGACCGTCTTCGAAGGGGTGCGCGATCGGCTTGGCGCCAGCGCTACCGTGGAGACGGCACCGG
>CAJYRU010000475.1 GCA_913777295.1 uncultured Sphingomonas sp.
ATTATCTGCTCGACCATCGGCAGTGGATCGGCGGCGCGACGATGAGCCTTGCTGACCTTGCCGCCGCCGCGCAGATCTCGATCGCCGACTATCTGGGCGGGATCGATTTCAAGACGCACGACCTCGCCCAGCGCTGGTATGTCGGGATGAAGAGCCGCCCGAGCTTCCGCCCGCTGCTGGCCGAACGGATGGAAGGCGTGCCGCCGCCGGCGGATTATGAGAAGCTGGACGTCTAGGACGACCTTTCCAAATCCCCCGTTTGGTTCGAGTAGCGATCGAGCTTGTCGAGAGCGCGTATCGAGAACGGGGTTCCGCTGGGCGGGGATTCTTGACGGACGCTTCTCGACAAGCTCGAAGCTGCTCGAACCGAACGCATATGAAGGGTTTTGAGGTACTTACCTGCCCAGCAACGGCCAAAGTTCACTAAGTTCACACTCGTGCGCGTTTCGCAGCGTGCGTGACCTTGCCCGGTAAACGGACGCAAATGGACGGTAGGAAAGAGCGCTGGCGATCATGGCGAGGCTGCGCCGTGTAGGAAAGCGCTAGCCGCCCAACGCCTTCTGCCGGCGGCGCTGTACCGACGACCCCAGCCCGATGGCCTCGCGATATTTCGCGACGGTCCGCCGCGCGATGTCGAACCCCTTGGCGTTCAGCAGTTCGACCAGCGTGTCGTCGGACAGGATCTTCTTCGGGTCCTCGTTCGCGATCAGGGTGCGGATCGCTTCCTTGACCGCCAGCGCCGACACCGCTTCGCCGCCATCGGCCGACTGGATCGCCGAAGTGAAGAAATATTTGAGTTCGAACAGCCCGCGCGGGCAGGAGAGATATTTGTTCGAGGTTACCCGGCTGACGGTCGATTCGTGCATCTCGATCGCTTCGGCCACGCGGGCCAGCGTCAGCGGGCGGAGATGGGCGACGCCCTGGCGGAAGAACGCGTCCTGCTGCTTCACGATCTCCGTCGCGACCTTCAGGATGGTGCGCTGCCGCTGGTCGAGCGCCTTCACCAGCCAGTTGGCGCTGGCGAGGCAGTCGGACAGCCACGCCTTGGACGATTTGTCGCCATTGGCGCTGAGTTCGGCGAAATAGCCGCGATTGACGAGGACGCGCGGCAGGGTCGCGCCGTTGATCTCGACCGCCCAGCCGTCCTTGCGCGGGGCGACGAACAGGTCGGGGACCACCGATTGCGTGCGTTCCCCACCGAAACGGCAGCCGGGTTTGGGATCATAGTCGCGCAGCTCGCGAATCATGTCGGCAAGGTCTTCCTCGTCGACCTGGCAGATGCGGCGCAGTTGCGGCAGCGCACCGCGCGCGAGCAGGTCGAGATGGTCGATCAGCCGCGCCATGCAGGGGTCGTAGCGGTCGACCTCCTTCGCCTGGATCGTCAGGCATTCCGCAAGGCTACGCGCGCCGACACCGCTGGGGTCGAAGGTCTGGACGATGCCCAGCACCGCTTCGACGCGGGCAAGCGGCACGCCCAGCCGATGAGCGATGTCGAGCAGCGAGCCGGACAGATAGCCGCATTCGTCAATCTGGTCGATTATCGCGCTGGCGATGAACAGGTCGGCGCCGGCGACACAGGCCCCGGCCTGTTGCAGCAGATGGTCGGCGAGCGAGACGTCGTCGCTGGCAAAGGCGTCGAGGTCGGGCGCGTCCTCATAGCCGCCGCTGCCGGTCGCGGCGAGGCCGAGGCCGCCGTCGAGTGAACCGACCCCGTCCGACGCGCTGTCATGGTGGAAGGTGTCGCCAAGATCGAGGTCGAGTGATTCGCCGCTGGCCGCGCCGATGCCGAGCAGCTCGTCCGACCCGGCCGGTTCGGTGGCGGCGGCGACCGGTTCGGGTGCTTCGAAGGCGGGGCCGTCGTCGTCGCTGCCACCGCTCCCCGAATCGAGCAGCGGGTTCTTCTCGATCTCTTCGGCGATGAACCCCTCTATCTCGAGATTCGACAGCGCGAGCAGGCGGATCGCCTGCTGCAGCTGCGGCGTCATCACCAGCGATTGCGACTGGCGCAGGTCGAGGCGAGGGGCGAGGCTCATGGCGGTTAGAGTTCGAAGCCTTCGCCGAGATAGAGTCGGCGGACATTGGCGTCGGCGACCAGTTCGGCGGGCGATCCGGCGAACAGCACCCGGCCGTCATAGATGATGTAGGCGCGGTCGACGATTTCCAGCGTCTCGCGGACATTGTGGTCGGTGATGAGAACACCGATGCCGCGCGACTTCAGCTGGATCACCAGGTCGCGAATGTCGGCGATCGAGATGGGGTCGATGCCGGCGAACGGTTCGTCGAGCAGGATGATCGTCGGATTGGCGGCCAGCGCGCGGGCGATCTCGGCCCGCCGCCGCTCGCCGCCCGACAGCGCCATGGCCGACGCGGCGCGCAGGCGGGTGAGGCCGAATTCGTCGAGCAGTTGTTCCAGCCGCGCGGCGCGCGCCGCCTTGTCCGGTTCGGCCAGTTCGAGGACGGCGAGGATGTTCTTCTCGACAGAGAGCCCGCGAAAGATCGACGTTTCCTGCGGCAGATAGCCCAGGCCCAGGATCGCCCGGCGGTACATCGGCAGCGCGGTGATGTCTTCACCATCCAGCAGGATACGACCGGCATCGGGCTTCACCAGGCCCATGGCCGAATAGAAGCTGGTCGTCTTGCCCGCGCCATTAGGGCCGAGGAGGCCGACAACCTCGCCGCGCCCGACCGACATCGACACGTCGGACAGCACGACGCGCTTGTCGTACGACTTGGCGATCGACACGACCGACAGGCCGCGATCGGACGGAATCTCCGCAAACGGGCGGGTGTCGGTGGCGGGGGTCAACAGGGTGGTGTCGGGCATCGGCAACGTCCTGATCGCTTGGGCGATGGGTATCGGGGCGTTACTGCCACGACTTTGGCAGGATTATTGCATGGAGCTGAACGAAAAGGAAAGATGCGTTCGGTGGTTTGGGTGGGGAATGCGACCAATCTCCTTCACCATGAACCCAGACCGTTCGTCCCGCGTAGCCGCTTCGGTAAGCTCAGCCCCGACTCGGCACGAACGGTTTTTCTTGGCCGACTTCAGTTCCGCTTCGGCACAGAGAAGCGGCCGGTCACCCGCCCACCGTTCTGCTGCACGCCGCCGCCCGGGGCCGGGCTGCTGCCGACACCCGATCCGTCGATCGTCGCGCGGCCGGTGTCGAGGTCGATCGACAGCCGCCCGCCATTGAGCGTGTTGGCCCCCTGCGTCAGCCGCACGCCGCCGACCATCGTCACCACGCGGCGGTTGATGTCGTACACGGCGAATCGCGACTTCGCCGTCTGGTCGGGACGGGTCAGCGTGACGTTGCCGGTCGCGTCGATGCGCGTCGCCTGCGGCGCGCCGTCTGTGATCTGCCCGCTATAGGCGATGACGACGCGGTCGGCGGTCAGCGTCATGGTCGATTGGCGGAACACCGCGCCACCGGTGAAGACCGCGCGCTGCTGCTTGTCCTGCAGCTCGATCGCGTTGGCCGACACGTCGATCGGCGCGTTCGAATCATGGCGCGTCTGGGCCGGTGCGGACCCCGCAATCGCGAGGAGGCCGAAAGTGGCGACAAGGCCCGGTAGCGCATGGCGAATCATGGGCGACTATTTCGTGCGTGCGGGGTCGATGCGCAAGCGCGCATTGCCGGTCAGGCGGACGGTGCGTGCCTCCAGATCGGCATCGAGCCGGTCGCCGCTGAAATTCCCCATCGACGTGGTGCCGGTGACCGCGCCGCCGCTTTGCAGCCGGCGGGTCTTCAGGTCGACGGTCGCGTTGGTCGTGTCGAGCGAATAGCCGTTGGCGGCGCGGAACTGGATCGGCCCCAGCACATCGACCTGTTCGGAGCGCATGTCGTAGCGCCCGCGCGGCGCGGTCAGCCGGGCGGGACCGTCGGGCAGGCGGATGCCGGCGGCCAGTTCCTGCAACTGCACCACCGGTTCGGCCGAGCTTTTCTGCACCGCCGATCCGGCGTCGAGGACGAAGGGCTGCCCCTTGGCATCCTGTCCGCGATATTCGGCGGCGCGCAGGCGCATCCGTTCCTGCGCGACATCGACCTTGTTCTTGTCGAGGACGAAGCTGGTGTCGCCGCGCATGAACAGGGGCGCCATCACCAGGAATGCGGCCAGCACGCCGATGGCGATCGGCAGCGCGACCATCAGCGTGGCGATCAGCCGGTCATGCGCGCTGCCCGGCGCGGCGCGGCGCTGCCGGCGCGTTCGTTCCTGGCGGGCGATGTCCGACATGGCCGTCCCTTACATGTGCGCGAAGATGTCGATTTCCGGCCAGCCGGCGATATCCAGCCGCGCGCGGTGCGGCAGGAAGTCGAAACAGGCCTGCGCCAGATCGGTCCGCCCTTCGCGGGCGAGCCGCTTGACCAGTTCCTCGCGCAGCGCGTGGAGGAAGCGCACGTCGGAGGCGGCATAGTCGCGCTGCGCGTCCGACAGGACCGGGCCGCCCCAGTCGGACGATTGCTGCTGCTTCGAGATATCCTGCCCCAGCAGTTCGCGGACCAGCTCTTTCAGGCCATGGCGGTCGGTATAGGTCCGCACCAGCCGCGACGCGATCTTGGTGCAGAAGACGGGCGCGGCGACGACGCCCAGATAATATTCGATCGCCGCCAGGTCGAACCGGCCGAAATGATAGAGCTTCACCCGGTCGGGGTCGGCCAGCACCGCCTTCAGGTTCGGCGCGGCATAATCGCTGCCGGGGTTGAAGCGGACCAGATGCTGGTCCTCGCCGCCGTCGGACAGCTGCACGACGCACAGCCGGTCGCGCGGGGTGATGAGGCCCATCG
>CAJYRU010000476.1 GCA_913777295.1 uncultured Sphingomonas sp.
AGCATCTGGCGCGACAGCCGTTCCGATGCCTCGATCGCCGACGCGACGGCATGGTTGGCGATGGTCGACAATTCCGCCACCTGCGAGGTCACTGCATTGTCGACCGCATTGGCCAGCGCGCGGGCGCCCTGCGTCTCCAGGTCGCGGGCCGCGTCGGGCAGCACCTTGGCCAGCGTATCACGGGCCTGCTGGCTGGCGGCTTCGGCCGTGTCGCGGATGCGCAGCATCGCCTCGGACAGGCGTGGGGCGGCATCCTCCGCGAACCGGACGGCGGTAGCGATGGTGTCGTCCACGATCGTGCGCACGCCCTCGATCCGTTCGGCGCCGCGATCCAGCGTATCGAGCAGCGATTGCTGCACGGTCGACAGGGTATCGCGCTGCATCGCGACCACGCCGGCAATCGCCTCGATCGCGTCGTGGGTGCTTTCGGCGGCGGTGACCAAGGCCAGCAGTTCGGGCTTCGACCGGGCGACGACTGCCCGGCTGTCGGCGATCCGCGCATCGAGCCGGTCGAGTGCGCCCGGCAGCGTCTCGTCCATCTCGCGCGCAGCGGAATCGAGCGCGGTCAGCACTTCCTCGGCGGTGGCGATGACCCGGCGGGCGGTGTCGTCGCCATTGGCCAGCGCCTCAGCCAGCGCATCGGCGACCTGGGTCAGCGCGCCGACCGATCCGGCCACCGCCTGCGCGCGTTCGACGCCGGTGGTCCGCAACCGATCGAAGCGTTCGTCGACGCCCGACAGGCCGTCGTTGAGCAGCGTCAACAGCGCCTCGCTGTCGCGACGGCGATCGTCGAGCTGGGCGGCGAGGCTGCGGATCGATCCGTCGATCTGTGCGACGCGGGTGGCGAGCAGTTCGGCGCCCTCGCGCCCGGCGCGTTCGATCGCCGATCCGTTCGCCTCGATCATCGCAATGGTGGCGTCGCCTTGTGCGGTGATTGCCTTGCGCGATTCGTCTATGGCGGCGGCGGCACGGTCGAGAACCGCGTCGATCGCGCCGGACATGGTGCCGATGACGCTTTCCAGCCGGGCGCCCGCGCTCTCGCTGGTCGCCTCCATCCGCTGCATATGCGCCGCCAGTCGCTGCGCCGCGCCGCTAGCCAGTTCGTCAGCCTCGCGCGATCGTTGCGCCACGCCGGCCAGCTGCGCGTCGAGCGCGGCGACCCGTTCGCTGGCGGTCAGCCCGGTCGCGTCAAGCAACGCGGCCATCTCCGCCGTTTCGGCCTGGGCACGCGGCAGGGTCGCCAGGACGGTCGACAGCCGTTGTTCGGTGGTCAGGCTCATCCGGTCGAGCGTCGCGGTGGTTTCGCCGATCGCCGCGATCTGTTGCCGCATGTCGGCGCTGATCCCACGCAGCCGGTCGGTGGCGGCATCGCCGAGCATCATCAGCGCCGCGCTCTGATCGACCACTTCGGCCCGCGCTTCGGCCAGCGTCCTGCGTACCGATTCCAGCACCTGTTCCAGCGCGAATGCCTCGGCGCGCATCGATTGCGCGGTCGCGGCGAAACGGCGCGCCTCGCTCCGGCTGTTCCGGCGCAGCAACAGCCACGCAATGCCGACCAGCATCGGCGGCACGCACAGGGCGGCGATGAACGACGCGATGCCGACCGGGCCGAGGGCCGGGAGGGAGGGGGCGCTCCACGCCAGCATCCCGCCGATCCACGCGACGATCGCGGCGCCGGCAAGGCCGGGGCCGATCCAGTTGCGCCGGATCGGTTCCGCTTCGGGAAACGCCTCCGCCAGCCAGTGTTGCGTGTCGTCGGCCACGGCATCGTGCGCCGTGAACCCGTCGTCGGCGTCGTGGCGATGCTGATGCAGCCCGGTGATCGAACCCCCGTTCATGCCCGGCGGTCTAACACGATCGGAGTGGCAGCGACAGCCGGGTAACGATCCGTTAACCCCGTTCGCGCTATCCCGATTCCATGGCTTATGATCCCGGTGCGATCGATGCGACGCTGGCGGCGGCAGTTGGTGACGAGCCGCTGCTGATTGCGGAGCTGCGCGGGGCGTTCATCGACAGCGCGCGGCGCGTGCTGGCCACGATGGAAACCGCGACCGGGGAGCAATGGGCCGGGGCCGCGTTCCGGTTGAAGGGGCTGGCCGCCAGTTTCGGCGCGGTCCGGCTGATGACGCTGGCGGCGGAGGCAGCACTGGCGCCGGCCGGCGACCCGGCGACGTTGCGCCGGCTGCACCGCGCGGTCGACCGCTTCTGACTATCGGCGGCGCGACAGTTCGCGCATCGCCGCCTCCAACCCGTCGAGGGTCAGCGGGTACATCCGGTCGGCGAACAGGTCGCGGATCATGCGGGTCGAATGGGTCCAGTCCCAATGCGCCTGCGGGGCGGGATTGATCCACGCCGCCGATCGCCAATGCGCGGTCAGCCGTTGCAGCCAGACGGCACCGGCCTCCTCGTTGTCATGTTCCACCGAACCGCCGGGATGGACGATCTCGTACGGGCTCATCGCGGCATCGCCGACCACGACCAGCCGATAGTCGGAACCATAGGTCCGCAGCAGGTCGGCCGTCGAGTGCCGTTCGGCGAAGCGGCGGCGATTGTCGCGCCAGACCCCTTCGTAGATGCAGTTGTGGAAATAGAAGAATTCGAGGTGGCGGAACTCGGCGGTCGCGGCCGAGAACAGCTCCTCGACCTGTTCGACGAACGGGTCCATCGACCCGCCGACATCAAGGAACAGCAGCAGCTTCACCGCATTGCGCCGCGCCGGACGCATCGCGACGTCCAGCCAGCCGCGCCGCGCGGTATCGGCGATCGTCGCGTCGAGATCGAGTTCGTCGGCGCTTCCCTCGCGGGCGAAGCGGCGCAGGCGACGCAGCGCGACCTTGAGGTTGCGGGTGCCCAGCTCACGATCATGGTCGAGGTTGCGAAATTCGCGTTGTTCCCAGACCTTGACGGCGCGCTTGTGCCGGCTTGCCCCGCCGATGCGGATGCCTTCCGGGTTGTAGCCGCCATGACCGAACGGGCTGGTGCCGCCGGTGCCGATCCATTTCGACCCGCCGTGATGCGCCTCGTCCTGTTCGGCCAGCCGCTGGCGCAGCGTTTCCATCAACGCGTCCCAATCGCCGACGGGGTCGATCGACGCCATCTGTTCGGGTGTCAGATAGCGTTCGGCGATGGCGCGCAGCCAGTCGGCGGGAATGGCGACGGGATCGACGCCGGCAGGGGCGACGATCCCGCCGAACACTTCGCCGAAGACGCGATCGAAGCGATCGACTACGCCCTCGTCCTTCACGAAGGTCGTCCGGGCCAGGTGGTAGAAGGCGTCGAGCGTCGGTTCGATGACGCCCCGGTCGATCGCATCGATCAGGACGAGGTGTTCGCGGATTCCGACCGACAGGCCGGCCCGGCGCAGCGCTTCGACGAACGAATGGAACATTGCGTCTGGTTACCGCATCGCGGCGTACAGGCGCCAGTGCGTACCCGACAGCCCGGTTGGATCGCCGCGCGCGATCTCGCGATAGGCGCGACCGCACCAGCCGGGGCTGTCGGGAAAGGCCGCATCGCCATCGCGCTCGACGAAATGGAACCGTGCGGGCGGGCAGGGACTGTCGGCGAGCGTAAGCGGATAGTGTTGCGACCGGGCCGCGGCGATCAGGATGGCGCTGGACCGATCATAGTCGAGCGACACGACGGCGCCGCGCGGCGCTACCGTGGCGAGCATCGCGATTGGCCGACCGGGGTCGCCACGCAGATTGCGGATCATCGCGCTGTCGGCAAACCCCGCCTGGACCCCGAACGCCAACGCGATACCGGCGGCCAGCCATCGCCCGCCCGACCGGCTCCATGCTGCGGGCAGGGTGATCGCCGCCAGCAGCAGCAGCGGCGGCACGATGACGACATAGTAGCGCGATGCCCCGCTGTTCGGCAGCGCGAGCAACGCGACCAGCAGCGGAAATGCGCCGGCGAGGACCGCCAGCGTCTTGAGCCGGTCGGACACGCCCCGCGCCAGATAGGCGAGGAACAGCAGGACGATGGCCGATCCGACCGTGCCGCCGATCAGCTGGCGCATCGCATCGAGCCATTTGCCCCAGTCATGCGGTTCGCGATTGCCGATGTGGAAGCCGATGCCGCCGGCCGCAGCGGCGATCCACGCCATCGCGATCAGCAGAAGCGCGACGACCGCGGCGGGCCACAGCAACGCGACGGTCTCACGCAGACCCTGTCGCCAGCCATCGGCGCGACCTCGCTCCCGGACGACCCACCATGCCAGGACGAAGAGGCCGAACAGCATCGTCGCCTGTGCCAGACACCCCAGCAGCGCCGCGATCGCCAGCGCCGTGGTGGGGCGGAGCCGGGCAGGATCGGCCAACCAGCGGTCGGTTACACCGATTGCGCAGACCCACGCGAACAGCATCGGTGCATAGCCGCGCGCTTCGGCGCCATAGGTTACCAGAAACGGCGCGAGGCAGAAGGCGACGGCCGCGACGATCGCCGGTGCCGCTCCGCGACGCGCAGCGATTCGTGCAGCGACGACGATCGTCGCCGTCCCGCTGGCGATCGACAGCGCGCGCTGCAGCAGCGGCGGCGCATCCGACCCGACCAGCTGCAGCCACAGGGTGTTCAGATGATGGTTGTTGTCGTGGTTGATTTGGAACAGCACGCCGGCGGGCGTCGCCACTTCCTGCGCAAAGACCGCCGACCATGCCTCGTCCAGCCACAGCCCGCCGCGCGCCGCCAGACAGCGCAATACCAGCCCGACCAGCGCGATGCCGGCGATGGCGATCCAATGCCCCGGCCTTACCCCCGTTCCCATCCACACGCTTCTAACCGGCACATTCGGCGGTCGTCACGCCCTAACGGCCATAGGCGTCGATCAGCGACCCGACATAGTCCGGCGTGGCGCTGCTGAGCTCGGTTGCGGGGCGGGGGCCATAGATGAAGCCATGGGTCGGATATTCCGAACTGCCCAGCCCCTGCGAATCGCGATACCACACCTTCACCCGCGTCCAGTCGCCCTTGGGCGAGACGTCGAATACCGTCACGTCCTGTTCCACCGCGCCGCGCACGCCGTTGATCCGCGACCAGTTGGCATGGGTCACCATCGCCACGCGCGGTTCAACCACCCGGCTGATGACCAGCACATGCCCCAGCGGCAGTCGGGACGTCTTGGCAAAGGCCAGGACCGCACCGACGCGCGGCGTGTGCCCGCGCGGGTAACGGCCCTGCGCCTGATCCCACCATGTCCAGGCATCGCCATAGATTTCGACCCCCGACGCGGCGCGCGCGAACGGTACGCACTGTCCGACATAGTCGAGCAGCGACCGCGCCCCGAGCGGGAAGCTGGCGGTACCGGCGAAGAGCAGGAGCAGGACGCCCCGAAAGACTGAACCGAACATGGGCCGATAGTGCGACAGGGATGGTCGCCAATCAGTTGGCGATCATGGTTAAGGAAATCCTGCCGGCACCGCCTGCCGCTATGCCGCAACGGCTGGTCGCGGTCAGCCGCCGTTGCGCCGGTGAAGAAAGGCGAGCCGTTCGAACAGCATCACATCGGCTTCGTTCTTCAACAGCGCGCCGTGCAGCGGCGGGATCGCCTTTGCCGGATCATGCGTCGCCAGCACCTCCAGCGGCATGTCGTCATGGAGCAGCAGCTTCAACCAGTCGATCAGTTCGCTGGTCGATGGCTTCTTCTTCAATCCCGGCGTTTCGCGCACCTGAAAGAACAGGTCGAGCGCGCGGTTGACCAGAAGCGTCTGGATGCCCGGAAAATGCACGTCGAGGATCGCCTGCATCGTCGCACGGTCGGGGAAACGGATATAGTGGAAGAAGCAGCGGCGCAGGAACGCGTCTGGCAGTTCCTTTTCGTTGTTCGACGTGATGACGACGATCGGCCGCTCGCGCGCCGTCACCCGCTCGCCAGTCTCATAGACGTCGAACGCCATGCGATCGAGTTCGTGAAGCAGGTCGTTGGGAAATTCGATGTCGGCCTTGTCGACTTCATCGATCAGCAGCACCGGCAGGGTGGGGCTGGTGAACGCCTCCCACAATTTACCGCGACGGATATAGTTGGCGATGTCGTGGACGCGCGGATCGCCCAGCTGCCCGTCGCGCAACCGTGCCACCGCGTCATATTCGTACAG
>CAJYRU010000477.1 GCA_913777295.1 uncultured Sphingomonas sp.
CCGAGGCGTCCGTCCGCGCGCCGGACCCCGCCGGTATCGACGCCCGCCGCGCGGATGGACTCCAGCGCGGCATCGCCGACCGGACCATGCGGCAGGGTCGTCACGACTGCTGCCGGTACGCCGATCCCGGTCAGCGCGACGGCGACATTCGCCTCCGCACCACCGAAATGCGCGTCGAGTTGCGCATTCTGGAACAGATGCGCGCGATCCGGGGCGGCGAGGCGCAGCAATACCTAGCCGAAACAGACGACCCGGCCGCTCACGCCCGTGCAGCACCATAGGCGATGCCGCGTTCCAGCCCGCGCAATTCGGCGAGGCCACGCATCCGCCCGAGCAACGAATAGCCGGGATTGGTCGACCGATGCAGGTCGTCGAGGATCTGATGCCCATGATCGGGCCGCATCGGAATGCTGCGCCCCTCGCGCGTCGACAGGCGATGGACGGCGGCCATTACCGCCACCATTCCGGAATCACCGCCCAGATGCTCCGCCTCGTGAAAGGTGCCGTCCGCCTCGCGCTGGACCGAGCGCAGGTGGAGAAAACCGATGCGGCTGCCGAGCCGGTCGACCATGCCCGGCAGGTCGTTGTCGGCGCGAACCCCGAACGACCCGGTGCAGAAGCACAGACCGTTTGACGCATTGGGCACACGGGCGAACAGATCGGCGACATCGGCCTCGGTACTCACGACGCGCGGCAGGCCGAAGATCGGGAACGGCGGATCGTCGGGATGCACCACCAGCCGGATGCCCAGATCGTCGGCCAGCGGGCATACCGCTTCGAGAAACGCGACGTGATGGTCGCGCAGTTGCACTGCGTCGATCCCCGCATAGGTTTCGATCGCGGTCAGGAATTGCGGAGAGGTGAAGCCCTCCTCGCTACCCGGCAGGCCGGCGATGATCGTGCGTTCCAGCGTGGCACGGGCCGCGTCGTCCATCGCGACGAAGCGTGCCTCCGCCGCTGCAACCATTTCCGCCGAATAGCTGGCGTCGGCCCCCGGCCGTCTGAGGATGAACAGGTCATAGGCAGCCACCGCCACCGCCTCGAACCGCAGCGCGCGAGCGCCATCGGGCAGTTCCCAATCAAGATCGGTCCGGGTCCAGTCGAGCAGCGGCATGAAATTATAGGTCACGACATCGATCCCGCACGCGGCGAGATTGGTGAGGCTCTGCCGGTAATGGTCGATCAGCCGGTCCCAGTCGGGCGAACGGGTCTTGATCCCCTCATCGACCGGCAGGCTTTCGACGACGCGCCAGTCCAGGCCGGCGTCGGCGATCATCGCCTTGCGCGCGGCGATGGCATCGCGTTCCCACACCGCACCGTTCGGCACCTCGTGCAGCGCGGTCACGATACCAGTCGCACCGGACTGTCGTATGTCGCGCAGGCGGACCGGATCGTTCGGCCCGAACCAGCGCATCGTCTGGGTCATCAACATCGCTATTCGTCTTTCCCAAGAACCGGGACCGTGCGCGTGGCCGTGCGCAGCAGGCACCATAAAACGACCGCCGCCATCAGGTCGAGCGCCGCCAGCGCGGCGAACAGCGGATCATAGCCCCACGCATCGGCGCTCTGCCCAATCAGAAGCGTGAACAACATGCCGCCGACCCATGCGGAGGTGCCGGCCATGCCGCTGGCCGTACCGACCGTTCGGCTGTCGAACATGTCGGCGCACGGGGTAATCAGCGCACCGCTCAACATCTGGTGGGCAAAGCCGCCGACGCAAAAAAGCGCGATAGCGACGCCCGGCGAGTCGGTCAGCCCGATACATGCCGGCCCGATCATGCACAACGCGCCAACGGTCATCGTGATCTTGCGCGATGCGACCAGCGACGCACCCCTGTCCATCAGCCAGGTCGGCAATAGGCCCGCGGCGAGACTGCCGAAATCGGCGGCGAGGAACGGCATCAATGCCCATAGCGCAACGCTCTTCAGGTCGAGGTTCCAGACCGAGACGAGAAAGAGCGGAATGAAGAAGTTGAACGTCTGCCACGCCGGTTCGGCCAGGAAGCGCGGGACGGCAATGCCCCAGAACGCACGACTTTTTAGTACCGCGGTCCGCGTCGTCGGCCTAGCCGCCACATCCTCGCCGCGCCACGACCAGCACCGCCCGCTTGGCATCAGTCAAGGCGGGATGATCCGCCAGGCTGCGATAGGCCCAGAACCACAGACCAGCCCAGACGAGGCTGAGCGCGCCGGTCACCACGAACGCCGCCTGCCAGTTCCACGCCCGGATGCAGAAGGCGACGAGCGGCGGGACGATCATGTTGCCGACGCTGGTGCTCATCTGGAACACGCTGGTCGCGAGCGAGCGTTCGCGCGGCGGTAACCATTCCGACACGGTCTTTGCCCCCGCAGGGATCGCCGCCGCCTCGCTCGCGCCCAGCAGCGCGCGGAACGCGGCAAGGCTGGGCCAGCCCGTCGCCAGCGCGTGCGCCATGGCGCTGATCAGCCGGACTCGCATCGACGCGATCGACGCGACCTGCCTGGCGACCGAGTAAGGTCATCTCCATCCGCTCCTCCATAATGACCGGAACTTGTCAAATGCTGCGCTGATCGGCGGTCGGCCTTCAATAAGGATCAGGGTCGATCGTCTGCGATCGACATCGTCGCAACGTCAGTTCCGGATGATCCGGTCGAAGACAGATTCCGCTATGTCGCCCGACCCTGGTCGATGATCGACATCAGTCCCTTATCGGCGGTCATTGCGATCCGGAGGACATCCGCGAAGCTGTCGGCATGGAGCTTTCCCATGATATGCGCGCGATGTGCCTCCACCGTGCGGGCGGAGATGCCGAGCGATCGGGCGATTGCCTTGTTCGACAAGCCATCGACCAGAGCGACCAGAACCTGCCGCTCCCGTTCGCTCAACGTGTTGAGCAATTGCGTTGCCCGCCTTGCCGCGTTCGTCCTGTCGAACTTGCGAAACGCACATTCCACCGCCTCGATCAGGCGGGCGCCGTAGAAGGGCTTTTCAACGAAATCGACCGCGCCGTTCTGCATGGCTTCGACGGCGATCCGGACGTCGCCATGCCCCGTCAGGAAGATCACCGGCCAGTCGAACGATTCTTCTACCAGCCGCCGCTGCATCGCCAGCCCGTCCAGTTCAGGCATCCGGATGTCGAGCATCAGGCAGCCCGGCGTCGCATCCGCGCGGCCGGCAAGAAACGTCTCGCCCGATGGATAGGTGACGACATCGACGTCATAGGTCGACAGCAGCATCGCCACCGATTGGCGAACCGCCTCGTCGTCGTCGACCAGATGGATCGTGCGCCGCTCCATCAAGACACGCTCCCCGAGCGCGCCGCGGGCAAGGTGAAGTGGAAGATGCTCCCCGACACCGCCCCCGCCTCTGCCCAGATGCGGCCACCATGCGCCTCCACGATCGTGCGCGAAATGGACAGGCCGAGTCCCAGGCCATCGGGCTTGGTGGTGGCGAACGCCTCGAACAGGCGTGGGATCTGGTCCGCCGGCAGACCCGAACCAGTATCCGTCACCGAAATGCGGATCCACTCCCCTTCGCGCCTCGTCGTGATGGTCAGGTCGGCGACCTCGGCGCCGCGCATCGCGTCCAGCGCGTTGCGGATCAGATTGACCAGGACCTGCTGCACCTGAACGCGATCGGCAAAGACCTCGGCGGCACCGGGGTCGAGCCGGATGAACGCCCGGACGCCGAATTCGCGCGCACCGGTCAGCGCGAGTCGGCTCGCATCCTCGATCAGCGGGGCCAGAGGCTCGACCCGGCGTTCATTCTCGCCCCGCGCGACGAAGGTGCGCAACCGGCGCACGATCTGCCCCGCGCGCAGCGCTTCGCGACCGGCCGCATCCATCGCTTCCGCCACCTGCCTGTCGTCGTGCGCCGCCTGGCCGACAAGGCGACGTGCCGCCTCCAGATAGGCCGCAATCGCGGTCAGTGGCTGGTTCAATTCATGGGCGAGCGTCGATGCCATCGTGCCCATCGCGCTCAACCGCGACACATGGATCAGTTCGTCCTGCAGTTCGCGGACGCGCAGTTCCGCGCGTTGCTGGTCGGACAGGTCGCGGATGAAGCCGGTGAAGATCCGCCCGTTGCCGCTCCGTGCCACACCGACCGACAATTCCATCGGAAATTCGCTGCCATCCTTGCGACGCGCAACGACGATGCGGCCGCTGCCGATGATCCGCTGTTCCCCGGTCCTGAGATAGCGGGCGATATAGGCGTCGTGGCGGCCGCGCTCGTCGAGCGGTATCAGGACATTGACGTTGCTGCCGACGAGTTCCCGTTCGCGATAGCCGAACAGGCGTTCCGCCGCCGCGCTGAACGACTGGATCTTCCCACGGTCGTCGATCACCACCATTGCGTCGGGCACGGTGGCGAGGACCGAGCGCATATGTGCCTCGCTCTCCGCCAGCCTGCGTTCCGCCGCCTTCCGGTCGCTGATGTCGACGATACTGTAGCCAAAGGCCCGCAGCCGACCTTCATTCGCCGGTATCGGCGTGATCGTCACATCAACATCGAACGGGCCACGGCCGACGTGCAGGCATTGGGTCTCAAAACGGACCGTCGCAGCGCGGATCGCCTGCAGCCGGTCGTGGCGCGCCTGCTCGGCATCGCCGGTCATTAGAACCGCAATATCGCAACCGACCAGCAGCTGCGAATCATGGCCGAACAGGCGCTGGGTCCCGTCGTTGCAGAACAGGATCACGCCATCGGTGTCGGTCAGCAGCACCGCGCGATCCGCGACATGGGTCGCGAACAGCGCGAGCGCTTCCCGCGTTTCAGGATCGGCCGGGGCGTTGCCGATCAAAGGCATCACCCGTTCGAACTTCGCACTCGGTGGAGCGAAGGAGGCCATCAGCGCCCTGCCCCTCGAGGCGAACCACCGGGCGTCCGCAGTGCGCCCCCATGACCGCGCGACGACATCGATGAACTGCCCACATTACGTACAACGGTCGTGTCTGGCACGATCCCTCCCCCTGCATAACAATCGTTATCATTCCTGCGGCACGGCCGCTATTCGTATAATCCCTATGGGCTTAACCTAAATTGTCTTCGGCCTGCTTAACGGTCAGTACGCACTCGTGCGCACCAGCCGGTATGGGGGGGTGCCTTCGGATTCGACCAGCAGCGTGGCCGTCCAACGCTCGCCCGTGGGCAGTCGCACGCGCGAGATGATCTGTTGTTCGCCATAGAGCGTCGTCGTGCCGGCATGACGGGTAAAGGACCGTCCCTCGACGATCAGCGAGTAGCGCACTCGCCGAAGTTCCGGCGCGCTGCCCACGACGATCAACGTCGTCGTCGGTCCGTCGCCGACAACGTCCAGCGCCAAGGGACGCACTGTCATATGCATCATGTCCTCCTTCCCCGCCGGGCCGATACAAGCCAGCGCGATCACGAGTAGGAACCGGCCGATCACCGCCGCCCTCCGTCCAGTGGACCATCACCGGGCGCCGGTTCCGGCGCGGCCGGCGGCGGGAGCGGCGGCGCGGCATTCCCGTCGAACAGTCGTTCGGCGCCGGGCGACGTCGCCAGGAACCGCGCCAGCGCCTCCGGTCCGATTTCCTTTGCCACCAGTTCCGGCGTCGGCTGCTGTCCCCGCTGCCGCAACGATTGCCACGTACGCAGCACCTCAGCCTGCAAGGCACGGTCGGGATCGACCGGCGGCGCCTCCAATCCGGCTTCGGGCGCCGCTTCATCTGCTGCGACGTCGAGCTGGGGCGGCAGCTGGTTCACCGTCGTCGACCTGCGCTCGACCCCGATCGCACCGACCCGTGTTTCGGCGGAGGGATGCGCAATCTGGGCCATGGTCGTCCGCTCGCTGCCGGTCGAACTCTCTCCGATCTGCGCCTGCGTCTGCCGCTGCGCCGCGCGATGAACCGCCTGCGCACAGGCGGTCGCCGCGATCGTGGCGGACAGTAGCACCATCGGCACGATCCTGGCCCGCGCGTTCATCGGGTCTGGGTCACGCTGATCTGCGCGCCACCCATCTGATCGATCGCAATGCCAAGCAGGTTGCCGATCTGCGTGACGATCGCGTCGTTGCCGACGCCCAGTTGCGATATGCTTGCCTGGTTCGCATCGCCGATCTGGGTCAGGCTGACGTTGCTGGCACTGCCATCCTGCCACAGCAAGGCGACATTCGCCGCGCCCTGCTGCTGGAGGGTTGCGCTATGTCCGGCCCCGTCGGCCACCTGATGCAGGGTCGCCTGGTTGCCGCTGCCCTGCATAGTCACCAGCGCGGTACTGGCGTCAGCCGTCGCGCCGCCCTGATCGACCTCCAGCCGGTTGTCGATCCCGCCCAACCGGGCATCGAGGGAGGCCAGATCCTTCTGGCGCGCGATCAGTCGCTGTTCCGCCCCGTCCATCACGACGTCGATCGTGCCATCGGCCCCGACCTGATCGACACGGGCTTCGTTGCCCGTGCCGCCCAGCCGAATGGTCGCGGCCGATTGGGCGTCAGCCGTGACTGGAAGGAACAGGATGGCGGCGAAGCCTGCCAGCAGGTGGTTGCGCATGACTTTTCTCCAAAGAAGAGAAACCCGGCCCGGACGACAGGGGGATGGCATTCCGGGCCGGGCCCCGCTCACTGCACCACGGTCGCCAGGTTCGACGATCCGCTCTGCAGGACGGTGGACATGTCGTTGTTCGACGTCTGGGTCACGAAGGCGGCGTTGCCGGTGCCGCTCTGGTTGACGCTCGATGCGTTGCCCGAACCCGACTGGATCACCAGCGCAGTCTGGCCGGTACCCGACTGGGTGACGTCGGAATCATTGTCGTCGCCATATTGGCCGACGCCGGCATAGTTCGTCGATCCGGTCTGCAGGATCGACGATTCGTTATCGTCGCCGGTCTGGAAGTTGACCGCGACATGATTGTCGCCGTCCTGATCGATCGACGACATGCCGTCATCGCCGCTCTGATAGATCGACGCCGAGAAATTCTCGGTCGGCGGGCTGTCTTCGCGCTGGATGATGTTGGCGGTGTTGCGGTTGCCGGTCTGGAACGCGATGGCATCGCTGTCCTCGCCGCGCTGTTCGATCGTCGCGTCGTTATTGTTGCCCGACAGTTGCCAGACATAGGCGACGGAGCGGTTGCCATAGTTGCGGACCAGCGCGTCGCCGTTGTTGCCGTTCTGCAGCACTTCGGCATAGCCCGAATTGGCGCGCTGATAGACGTCGGAGTTGTTGTTGTCGCCCGCCTGGCTGACATAGGCGGAGGAGTTGATCGGACGAACGCCCCCGGGTGCAGTCTGGTTGACCAGCGAGGTGTTGCCGTCGCCCGACTGGCGCACGGTGGCCAGCACATTCTGGCCGCCCTGAATGACGTCCGACATGTTGCCGTCACCCGACTGGCCGACATCGGCCACGTCCGCCAGACCGCTCTGCATGACGGTCGAACCGTTCTGCACGCCGGACTGCGCCACGGTGGCAGTATCGGTATCGCCCATCTGCGCGACGGTGCTGTCGTTATTGCGGCCGGGCTGCGTCACCGTCGCACTGTGATTGCCGGCGCCCGCCTGGGTGATGCTGCTCGAATTGCCCCAGCTCAAATCGCTGAGTGCGGCGGTGGCATCCCCCTGCGACACGCTGGCATCGTTGTTGCTGCTGGTCTGGTCGATGGTCGAGCTGTTCTCGTCATCGACCTGGGTCACATAGGCGGTGTTGGCATTGCCCGACTGGTTGATCGTCGACGTGTTCGGATTGTAGCTGATCGTCGTTATCTGCGTGACGCCGGCGACATTGTCGCTGCCGGACTGGGTGATGGTCGAGTCGCTGGCGGGCGGGATCGATCCGCCGGAGAAGTTCGAACCGTCGTCGCGCTGCGCCACGGTGGCGCTGTTGCGTGCGCCCGACTGATCGACGACCGACGCGGCGCCGGCACCCGATCCCAACTGATCGACATTTGCGGTATTGCTGACGTTGGTCTGCGTCACGCTGCTGGTCGATTGCGCGAATGCGCCCGACGAGATGGTGAGGGCAAGCGCCGATGCGGCGCCGAGCAGGATGGTTTTCACGTCTTCTCTCCCGTTTGTGCGGGCGCCGATGAACGCCGCCCTGTTCTGTGCCGGATCAATGAACCGTCGCGCCTCCGGCATGGCGCGAACGACGGGACATCGCGGGAACAGGGCGTGGCGAACCGCATGACGGGGCTTGCAGCCGGAGCGGCAAGCGCGCATGTTGTCCGCGTGAGCCTTGTCTCACGCCAGCTCGGTTCCCGTAACCGAACTGATCCGGATCCGTCGGTGTCGAGACGCCAATCCTTAGCGCCGACGGGTCCGTCGATTTCTTCGGCTCCCTGGCCGGTAAGCTACATCTCCTTGGTCGTCCTCGCCGCCGGCTCGGCGTTGCCACTGGGATTAGAAGGTGCCGGCGGCGAAGATCGCTGAGGGGGTAAGGTCATGGGGCGGGGTGCGGCGTTGATCGCGACCCGCGCGGCGGCCGGACGTTGCGCGACCGACCGCGTACTGGTGCAGGACCCGTCGACCGGCTTGCCCCCCGGCCCGGTCGGCAGAACGACCTTGTCGGCGGGGATGTTGTCGCGCCCGGCATAATAGCGGCGCAGCACCCCCTGGGCATAATCGGGCGTGGTGTTCAGGCACCACAGGTTCATCGTCGCGCCTTCGACGATCAGGCCATAGACCGCCGTTTCGATCGCGGATTGCAGAGCCAGCGCATCGGGTTCGTTGTACGCGATCCCGGCCTCCAGCTCGAGCAGGTCCTTGAACGCGACATAGCGAAAGGCGTTGGCGTTGATGCCGACCGACGCGATCGATTTGCGCACGCTGATGTTGGTCAGCACCTCGCCGGTCCGCACGCTGATCGCGCGCAGATAGATGGTGACGGTATCCTCCCGATACTGCGTGCTGCCGCCGATGCCGAGGAACCGTGCACCGGAGCCGCCCGACTTAGTGTTGCTGTCATAGCCGATGATCCCGCCCTCCAGCAGGACACCCGCGAACAGCAAGGGCGGCAGCGCCTGGGGATTGACCTTCTTTTCCCCCAGATAGGCCGCGCGCATTTCGCGGATCACCGCCCGTTCGCGCAGCAGGTTGTCGAGCTTCTCGCGCTCGATCACGGTAAACCAGCTGTTGTTGCCGGCCTCCTGCAACGCCTTGATGAGGATCGAAGTCGACCCTTGCGTCACCGCGCGCGACAGCGTCTGGACATTGTCGCTCGTCTTGAACTGCCCCGTCTGGTCGACGAAGTTGTAGACCGCGACCGACACCCGCTCGCCCGCCGGGGGGAGGAGACCCAGCTGCTTCGTCGCCGGTGTCGGCCGGGTCGCCTGGGCCGGCTCCCACACCGCCTGGTTATGCACGGCGCAGCCGCCGACCGACCAGGCCAGCGCTGCCAGCGCCAGACCCCGTATCCCCCTGCCCCGGCGCATCAGAACCCACCCCCGGTCAGCAGCGGCACGACGATCTCCGTCACGCTGCCGTCAGACAGATTGGTGATCGTCAGCGTCACCGAGTCGAGTCCACGGACGAATGAAATTTCCTGATCGCCGAATTTGATGAGTCCACTGTCCTTCGCATTCTCACCAAAGATCAGGTTGGTGATCTGCGTGGACAGCGACGACAGCAGCCGGCTTTGCAAGGTCCGGACGAACTGATCTGCCGGACTATTTTTGGAATCCGCCGCCGGATCCTTGTATTTGTTCTGCGCCGAAGCGATCCCGAGGAGATGTGCCGAGTTGAACGGGCTACCCCCAAAGGAAGGGTTGATGGGCGTGTAAACGATGTCAGAGGCGCGAGCCGGCGGAATTGTAAAAAAAACGCCAGCTACAGCTGCCGATAAGATCAGTCTAGTCATACAGCCTCCCCATGTCGGTGAAGGTTGCCGGACGGCAATCTCTCCACCTGCGGATCCAATTTTTATAAGCAGGATCTCCTGCGGATCGTTGGGAAGTATTTACGGCAAATTAACGATTCGTCATATGCGTAGGATTACTTACCTATTGATAAGTGTCCCATCTTGACGCTGTTGCCGCCGGCCCCACAGGCTATGTCCGGTGTCCGAGCCGCATCGACCGAACCTTCGCCAAGGCGCGATAGAAGCGCTGCGGGCTGGCCGCGTCAGGCGATCTTAGCGCGACGGGCGTGCAGCGCCCGCACCTCGTCGACGAATCGCGGCACGGGACCTTCGACTCGGGCGTCGGGGACAACGTCGGTGATCCGAAGTGGTGCGATTCCCTGTGCCGGGCGGCCAAGTTCCGTTCGCCATTCGACGAGTTGCGAGGTCGAGGTTGCATAGACGATCCGCCCCATTCCGGCGAGACCATGTGCAGCCGCACACATCGCGCAATGTTCGCCAGAGGTG
>CAJYRU010000478.1 GCA_913777295.1 uncultured Sphingomonas sp.
CCAAGATGTCGGGGAAGATGTACAACGAACTGCTCGGCAAGCTGCACTTCTGGGTGTTCTTCATCGGCGTGAACGTCATGTTCTTCCCGATGCACTTCCTCGGCACGCAGGGGATGCCGCGGCGCTATCCGGACTATCCGGACGCCTATGCCTTCTTCAACCACATCGCCTCGGCCGGATACGGCATCATGGCGATCGGCATGGTGTTCTTCTTTGTGAACGTCGTCATCTCGCTCATCGGCGGCCGCAAGGCGGCGGACAACCCTTGGGGCGAAGGGGCGACGACGCTGGAATGGACGCTCAGCTCGCCGCCGCCGTTCCACCAGTTCGAAACCCTGCCGAAGATCGACTGACCTTCATTGCAGGATCGAAACAAAAAGACGCCCCGGAGCAATCCGGGGCGTTTTTCTTTTGGTAACGGCAATGGCGGTAACGGGGTTCGCCGCTGTTGCACCGCTGCAAGTTCAATACGACATCGCAATGATTATTTGCGGTATCTTGGAACAATTTGCACTCGATGCGCGTTGAAGCGCGTTTTCTCAAAACGAATCATTTCATTAAGCATTTCCCAACCATAACGGCGCTATCACCACGACCAAGGTGCGTAGGGGAATGCCGATGTTGGGCGATCCGTCGAGTTTTGACGATCTGGAAGGAGCGACGTTTTCGGAAGCCGACGGCGAGGGGTATCCCGCGCCAAAGGCGCGAACGCGGCTCGAAACCCATGGCATAGTCGGTGCGGCGGCCCTGCTGGCGGCGTGCGGTTCCGACGGATCGAGCGGAAGCGGCAGCGGACTCGTCACGATCGTTACGCCGAGTCCGACCCCCACCCCGTCACCGACGCCCAGCCCGACGCCGACCAGCGCCGCGCTGACGGCACAGGGGGCCAGCCGGTTTCTGGCGCAGGCGACGATGGGCGCGACCCGCACCACGATCGACGCGGTGCTGAACAGCGGCATCGCCGGCTGGATCGACGCCCAGTTCGCCCGCCCGCGCGATACCAGTCATTGGGACTGGCTGGTGTCGAAAGGCTTCAACGACGCCACGAACAACAACAACATCAACGGCCAGAACGGCTATGACGCCAGCGTGTGGCGACAGGCGATCGCCGGCAGCGATCCGCTGCGCCAGCGGGTTTCGTTGGCCCTGCTCGATTTCCTGGTCGTCGGGATCAACGGGCTGAACATGCCGTGGCGCGCCTTTTCGATGGCGGCGTATCACGATGTGCTGCTCGACCATGCGTTCGGCAATTATCGCGACCTGATGGGCGCCATCACCCGCAGCCCGGCCATGGGTTCGTTCCTGAGTTCGGCCGGCAGTCGCAAGGCCAATCCGTCGAACGGTTCGATGCCCGACGAAAATTTCGCGCGCGAGCTGATGCAACTGTTCACGCTGGGCGTGTACCAGCTGGAACAGGATGGCAGCGTGCGCATGTCGAACGGCGTGCCGCTGGAAACCTATACCCAGGACGACGTGGCCCAGCTGGCAGGCGTGTTCACCGGGTTGAACACCGTCAATTTCGACAACGCGACGCCCGACCGGATGCGGACGCCGATGCGGATCTATGTCACCGCCAACGAAACCGGATCGGCCAGCTTCCTGGGCGGTACGGTGTCGGGCGGCGGGATGGCAGCGGTCGACGGCGCGCTCGACATCCTGTTCCGCCATCCCAATGTCGCGCCGTTCGTATCGAAGCAGCTGATCCAGCGGATGGTGACGTCCAACCCCAGCCGCGCCTATGTCGGGCGGGTCGCCGCCGCTTTCGCCAATAACGGCAGCGGGGTGCGCGGCGATATGAAGGCGGTGATCCGCGCCGTCCTGCTCGATACCGAGGCGCGCGACGAGGCCGCGGCGCTGGCCAGCACCAGTGCCGGGCGGCTGCGCGATCCGGTGCAGCGGCTGACCAACTGGGCGCGCGCGTTCGGCGTCACCTCCCCCAGCGATGCCTGGGCGATCGGCGACACCACCAGCACGACAATGCGGCTGGGCCAGTCGATCGGCCGCGCGCCGAGCGTGTTCGGCTTCATGCGGCCGGGCTATGCCCCGCCGGGCACGGCGATGGCCCAGGCCGGCATGACCGCACCCGAATTCCTGATCGCCAGCGAACAGACCAACATCGCCTATATCAACTATATGCAGTCGCTGGTCGGCGGCGGCACCGGCGATGTGAAGGCCGATTACGCGCCGATGATGGCGCTGGCGTCGGACAGCCAGAAGCTGGTCGACGAGGTTAACCTGATCCTCGCGGCCGGACAGCTGCGCAGCGCAACCGTCGCCGCGATCCGGACCGCGGTCGACAGCATCCCGCTGACCGCGACCAACGCGACGCTCAACCGCACGGGCGTCGCCATCCTGCTGACCCTCGCCTCCCCCGACTATCTGGTGCTGAAATGACCGCTCCGACGATCCTGCACGACGTGTCGCGCCGTGCTTTTCTGCAACGCTCCGCAGCACTTGGCATGGCCGGGGTCGCCGCACCGCTGGTCACCACATTGGGCGCGATCGGCGAGGCGGCGGCGGCGACCGCCAGCGATTACAAGGCGCTGGTGTGCGTGTTCCTGCAGGGCGGGAACGACCATTACAACACGCTTGTCCCCTATGACCCGACCTCGCACGCGCTGTACGCCGCCGCGCGCGGCAGCCTGACGCTGGGGCGGGACGTGCTGCAACCGACCGCGCTGGTGCCGGGCAACGACCTGGGCGGGCGGGCCTATGCCTTTGCCCCGGCGATGGCCACGCTGAACCCGCTGTTCGATGCCGGGCGGCTGGCGGTCGCGATGAACGTCGGCACGCTGATCCAGCCGACCACCCGCGCCCAGTATCTGAACAAGTCGGTGCGGCTGCCGCCCAAGCTGTTCTCGCACAACGACCAGCAGAGCTTCTTCCAGGCGTCCAGCCCCGAAGGCGCGCTGTCGGGATGGGGCGGGCGGATCGGCGACCTGTACCAGTCGGGCAACGGGTCGGCGACGATGACGTGCATCAACGCATCGGGCAACGCGGTCTTCCTGACCGG
>CAJYRU010000479.1 GCA_913777295.1 uncultured Sphingomonas sp.
ATAGCGCGGTCTCGAAGATGCTGGTCGGCGTATCGGCGTTATATTCCAGCAGCTTGGCCGGGCCACTGCCGTCAAAGGCGAAATCGAACCGCCCATACAGCGACGGCGCATGGGCCTTCCACGACGCCGCCACCACATCACGCATATCGTCGGGAATGGCGAGGCGGTGCATCAACGCATCGCTGCCGACCACCTCGTCCACCAGATCGCGGCACAGGGCATGGAGCTCGGCGCTCGGCGCCTCGATCCCCTGCTCCACCTCGTCGAGCGAGAAGGCGTACCAGGCCCCCTCTTCCCAATATTTCTGCCCGTCCTGATGGTGGAAGGTGAACCCCATCCGCTCGGCGGTCGCCCGCCAGTCGGGGCGTTCGGCGACCGCGCGGCGTTCCATCAGTCGCGCCCGATCGTGCCACCGTCGCGTGTACCGTCCGACAGGCGCGGCGCAGCGTCCTTGGGCTGCGACAGGCGCGCAAGGATGTCGTCGGCGCTCGACGATCCGGGCAGCAGCCCGGCGGCCTGCAACTTTGCGTCGAGATCGGCGCCGGTGCGCATGTCTTCCAGCTCGGCCGATGCGCGAAACTTCTCCTCGCGGATCGCCTGCCGCTCCTTCAGCCGGGCAAGGCTGTCCGCCGCCGACCCCAGCGACGCGTTGGCGCCGCCATAGCTGCTGGCGACCGATGCCTGCGCCTTCTGCACGCTCTCATTCGCGCGGACGACATCGACCTCGCGGCGCAGTGCGTCGATCTTGCCGTCGCCAGTCTTGATGATGCCGCGGATCTTGTCCTCGGCGGCGCGCATGTCGGCGATCTGCGGCGTCTTGCTCGACTGTTCCTGCTCGATCGTGGCGAGGCGCTGGGCGACTTCGCGCGCCAGGTCCATGTCGCCGCGCGCCATCGCCGCGCGGGCCGACGATTCATATTT
Organism: uncultured Sphingomonas sp.; assembly: GCA_913777295.1. Classification (GTDB taxonomy): domain Bacteria; phylum Pseudomonadota; class Alphaproteobacteria; order Sphingomonadales; family Sphingomonadaceae; genus Sphingomonas. Next base: position 922 of record CAJYRU010000479.1, read on the forward strand.
GTCACGCTGCGAGGTCAGCGCCTCCAGCTCCTTTTCCATCATCCGCCGCTTGGCGGTCAGCGTCGCCAGGTCGTCGCGCGCCTTCGCCTGCAGCGATCCCGCATCGCGAATCTGCTGGTCGAGGATCGTCAGCGCCTTGGCATCGACGATCGACTGGCCGGTTTCATGCGCGGTGCCGCGGACCAGCGCGACCAGATTCTTCCACATCGACATCGTGTTACTCCGTTACGCGGCAAATGCGGTGCGCAGCTCGGACGCCGCCTCGATCGCATTCTGCGCCAGCACGCGCAGTTCGATCAACACGGTATGCAGCGACGATTCGACCGAAAGCTCACCCACCAGCTCATAATATTCGCGTCCGCCCACTTCGGCGATGGCGAAATTCGACAGCGGCACCAGCTTCTGCGTCTTCAGCAGGAACCGGTTGAATGCGTGCTGGTCGGCCTGTTCGTCGACCGGCCACAGCAGCGTCGACACGACGATCTGTTCCCCCGCGACCGACGCGAAGATGGCGAGGTCGCCGAAATGGTGCATCGTCAGCTTCAGGACCGGCTCGGCCTGTTCGATCCGCTCGACGCTCAGTTCGTCGGCAAACTCGGCCCCGCGCAGCGCATCGGCAAGGCCCGTGGTCGTCCAGCTACGGGGTGCGTCGTCCATTCATCCCTCCGAAACGTGGCCGGTGTGTTGGCCATGCTTGACACCCCAAGCATAAGGCGCGACCAAAAAGCAAGGTGCGGGGGCAGTCGAGGGATGAAGCCATTCAGTCTGGGCACATATCTGCGGCGCCTGTACCTCGCGGCCAGCGAGCTGCATCGCGGCGTGCTGCTGTCGCTGCTCGTGCTGCACATGGCGCTGTCATGGGAATTGCTGGCCTGGGCGGGCGAAGCGGACCTGACGGCTCCGGCGGCCTATCTCTACTGGTATGCGACGACCGCCTCGACGGTCGGCTATGGCGACCTGTCGCCGAAATCGGATGCCGGGCGGATCGTCACCGCGCTGTTCGTAATGCCCGGCGCGATCGCGCTGTTCACCGTGTCGATCGCCCGCGCCTTTGCCGGGGTTTCCGCGCGCTGGCGGCGACGGCGTATGGGGCTGGGGGACTATAGGGCGATGCGCGGCCATATCGTCCTGGTCGGATACGACCCCGACCGCACGCCGCGCATGATCGCGGAGATAGTCGCCGACGGGCAGGGTCACGAACTGGTGCTGGTCGAGACGCAGGAACTGTCGGGCGACGCCGCCACGCATCGCTTCGTCCGCGTCCCCTCGCTCACCGCCCCCGCCGATCTCCGCCGCGCCGGGACCGCGACGGCGGAGCGGGTGATCGTCTATGGCCCGTCCGACCCGGATACGCTGGCGGCGACGCTCGCCGTCACCGCGCTCAACGATACCGGCCATGTCGTCTGCTTCCTGCGCGATGCGGATACCGCCGGGCTGCTCGCCGCGCATTGTCCGCAGGTGGAGGTCGTGCTGACCCCGACCGTCGAACTGGTGGTAAAGGCCTTGAGCGACCCCGGCTCCAGTCGCCTGATCGCGCAGCTCGCCAGCCACACCGACGATGGCGGCACGCTGTACGCCACCGCCGCGCGAACCGCCGGCAGCTTCGACGACGCGGCGCGCGATCTGCGCACGCGCGGCGGGATATTGGTCGCGACCTGTGGTGCTGGCAGCAATTCGCCGGTATTCGACCCCGAAGGCCAGATCGCGGTCGGCGACCGGCTGTTCTATATCGCGCGCACAAGGATCGCGGCATGATTTTCGGCAGCCTGTTCGGCGGCGCTCCCCGTGAAGAAACCCCCGCCGTGGCGGTGGTGCGCAACATCACCATCGGGCGGCAGGTGCGGCTGGACGCGCTCGCCTGGCGGCGGCTGACCGGCACGGCCTTCACCCTCGATCGCGACACGCTGGAGATCACTGCGCAGGGGCTGATCCAGCTGGACGATGGCAGCCATGTCCACCGTTTCTACACCGACGACGAACTGATGCTGCAGGCGGTCAGCCAGCGCGCCGACGGGTCGGACGCCGACGACTTCACCCTGTTCCGGCCGTGGTCGTCGACCTATCCGACGGACTGGGCCGATACCGGCGCGTTCCGCAACCGCCTGTCGCAGCCGGTGTGGGACGAACCCGGCCTCGCCCGCTTCGACCGCTTCTGGTATCCCGACGACGACCGGGTGCAGCCGCCGGTCGAACTATGGGAAGCGGTCTATGAGGAACGCACCGGCCGCCCGGTCCGCCATATCAAGCAGGCCTGTATGCTCTATTCCCGCGAGGTCCCGCCCGAGGGGCAGGAGCTGCTGCTGGCGCTGGCGATGCAGCCCGAGGGCGGCGACCTGACGCACGAGATCATGGTCGGGCTGCCGCTGCTGCCCGCCGAATTCAACGCCTGAAGGGGACCCGCGATGTTCGATATTGCCTATTTCACGAACGGCGCGGTGCATTTCATCGTCGCGTTCGGTCTCGCCTGCCTGTTCCTGACCATCTTCAAATGGCTGTACCAGGTCTCGACCCCCTATGACGAACGCGCGCTGATCGCTGCCAACAACACTGCTGCGGCGGTCGCGCTGGGCGGCGCGATCATCGGCTTCGCCCTCCCCCTCGCCTCCGCGCTCGAAGTGACGGGCAGCATCGTCGAATTCGCCGCCTGGGGCCTGCTTGCCGGGCTGATCCAGATCGTCGCCGCGTTCATCATCCGCCGCGTCGTCGTGCGCGACATGGCGCAGCGGATCGAAGCCGGCAACATCGCCAGTGCGACCTACAGCGCGGCGACCTCGATCGGCGTCGGGCTGCTCAACGCCGCGTCGATGACCTATTGAAGGGCCGATCCATGACCACCCTGCCTCCCCGCCGCAAACGCTCGGTCGCCGCCGGCCTCACCGCCGTCGGTGCGGTCGCGATGTTGTCGGGCTGTGACGACAATAACGAACAGGCCCGCTTCGGCCCGCCGACCGAGGTCGCCGCGTTCCAGACGATCCAGCAATGCGTCGACAGCGGCCAGTATGACCGCGACACCTGCGTCGCCGCCCAGCAAAAGGCGTTCAACGACGACGCCAAGGCCGCGCCTCGCTACGACAGCCAGGCGCTGTGCGAGGAACAGTTCGGCGCGGCCCAATGCCAGCGCCGCAGCGAAGGCGGGCAGAGCTTCTTCAC
>CAJYRU010000480.1 GCA_913777295.1 uncultured Sphingomonas sp.
GACTCGATCACCATCGGCGTCGACGGCCGCGGCTATATGCGCGTCGACAACAACCAGCCCGGCGGACAGGGGGCATGGCCGTTCGACCGGCCGTACAACCTGATCCTGAACGTCGCGGTCGGCGGCGACTGGGGCGGCAAGATGGGGATCGACGACACCAAATTTCCGCAATCGATGCAGGTCGATTACGTCCGCTACTGGCAGTATCGCTGAACGCTGACGACCTCACCGCACGCCGGAATGAAGTCCACGGCGCGGGTGAGCGGCTGGCCGTCGCGTAGCGCGCGCAGCGTCGCGATCGGCCCGCCATGGGCGATCACCAGCACGGTGCCGCGTGCGGGCAGCGCGTCCCACGCCGCCTGCACCCGGTCGGCCAGCTCGCGCCCGGTCTCCCCGCCGCCGGGGCGATAGGTTTCCGGCGCGGTCATCATGCCGTCCATCGCCGCGCCGCTCTCCCGCCAGATCGCGTCCCAGCTTCGCCCCTCCCACCGGCCGAAGTCCCGCTCCAGCCAGCGGGCATCTTCGCTGACCGGCGTGCCCTGCGCGACCATTGCGGCGAGGCGGCGGGTGCGCAGCGCCCCCGAATGCACCACCGCATCGACCGGTGGCAGGTCGCGCGCGATCCGCCGCGCGATCGCCCAGCCCTCCCGGTTCCACCCCATGTCCGACCGGCCATAGCAGCGCCCCTTCCATGCGAGCGCCACCGGCGGATGGCGCAGCAGCAGGACGCTCACCGCGCCACGACCGCCAGCAACAGGATCAACTGCCCCATCGCGGCGGCAAAGCCCAGGCAATCGCCGGTACTCCCCCCGATCCGCCGCAGCAGGAACCGCGCGAGCCACCCCAGCAGCACCGATACCGCGACCAGCGCGACGACCAGCGCCATGGGGCGCAGCCACAGCAAAGGCGCGATCCCCGGCAGTGCCAGCAGCCCCGCCAGCGCCAGCCGCCCGACCGGCATCCGCCCGGCACGCACCGCCATGCCCGCACCGCTCCCGACCGGCGCGAGGATCGCAGCCAGCGTTACCGCGCAGAGTCGCCCGAAAGTCGCCGCACCGACGATCGCCGCCATCGCCAGCGCCGGCGGCAGCGCGACCATTGCCGCGACGCGCAGCAGCACGACCAGCCCCAGCCCCAGCGCACCATAGCTACCGATCCGGCTGTCCTTCATGATCGTCAGCGCCCGCTCGCCGCTGGCCACTCCGCCGAACGCGTCGCAGAAATCGGCGACGGCATCCTCGTGGAACGCGCCGGTCAGCAACGCCTCGACGATCAGCGCCAGCACGGCGGCGACCAGTGGCGGCCACCAGAACTGGGCGAGCAGGAACGTCGCACCGGTCACCGCCCCGATCAGCGAGCCGACCGGCGGCAACCACGCCATCGCCCGCCCCAGCCCCGCCGCCGCCTGCTCCGCCGTCAACCGGCCCAGTACCGGGACCGGCAGGCGCGTCAGGAACTGGACCGCCAGTAACGGCGGCGCCCAGCGCGGAGCTTCAGTCGGCACGATCCGCCCCGATCTGGTCCAGCCGCACGACATCGTTCAGCAACGCCGCCGCCGCATCCAGCAGCGGCAGCGCGGTCAGCGCCCCGCTCCCCTCGCCCAGCCGCATCTCCCAGTCGAGAACCGGCGTCAGCCCCAGCGCGGCAAGCGCCGCGCCATGTCCCGGTTCGGCCGAACGATGGCCGGCGATCATCGACCGCACGCTTCCGGGCGCCAGCGCTTGCGCGATCAACGCGGCGGCGGTCGCGACATAGCCGTCGAGCAGCAGCGTCACCCCGCGCGCGGCGCCGGTCGCATAGAAACCGGCCATTGCCGCAATCTCGAAGCCCGCGACCGATGCGATCGCTGCCCGCCGGTCGGGAATCGCCGCCGCCCGCGCCACGGCGGCCGTCACGACCCGGCGCTTGTTCGCCAGCACGGCATCGTCGGCCCCCGCTCCCCGCCCGACCGCCGCGTCTGGGTCGATCCCGGCGAGCAGCGCGGTCAGGCAGGCGGCAGGCGTCGTGTTGCCGATGCCCATCTCCCCCGCGATTAGCAGCACCGCGCCCGCTTCGATCGCCGCCTCGGCCTCCTCGACGCCCACGCCCCATGCCGCATCGAACTGCGCGACGTCCATTGCCGCCATTTGTCCCAGCGGTTGCGTGCCTTGTGCCACGCGCGCGTCGCGGAAATGGGGATGGGGCGCCAACTTCGGCGCGATCGTGCCAACATCCACCAGCTTCAGCGGGCAATCTGCAGCCGCCGCCAGCGCATTGCTCGTCGCCCGCCCAGAGAGGATCGTCGCGACCATCATCTGCGTCACCGCGGACGGCCACGCCGACACCCCCTCCCCCGCGCAACCATGGTCGGCGGCGAACAGCACCGCCTGTCGCGGGGAGGTGCGCGCATCGATCCGCCCCTGCGTCAGCGCCAGTTCTTCGGCCAGCACCTCCAGCCGCCCCATCGCCCCGCGCGGCTTGGCCAGCGCATCCAGATGCACGCGAATGTCGTCGATCATGCAGCCTCCCCGGCAATGTCCAGCAATGCGTCGATGTCCAGCGCCGCCTCCAGCGCGGCGGCAACCCCGTCCAGCGCGGCGTCCACGGCCTCGTGCCGGTCGAGCGGATCGGCGACAGCGCCGATCCCCGCCAGCAGCGCGGCCCGCGCGCTGGCCCGGTCGAACAGGCCGTGGACGTAGCACCCGGCGATCTGCCCGTCGCGCGCCGTCGCGCCGTCTATCGTCCCGTCGTCGAACCGCAGAAAAGGCGGCGTACCCGGCGCGACCTGCGTCACCCCGGCATGAATCTCATACCCGGCAAAGGCAGCGCCTGCGACCAGCTCGCCCGTGACCGACCGCGTCGTCTTGGTGCCGGCGATCACCGTGTCGGCCGGCAACAGCCCCAGCCCGGCGACGATCCCCGCCGGCCCTTCGATCCCGTCGGGATCGGCGATGCGGGTGCCCAGCATCTGGTATCCGCCGCAAATCCCCAGCACCCGCCCGCCCCGGCGGACATGCCCCGCCAGATCGATATCCCACCCCTGTTCGCGCAGGAAAGCGAGGTCGGCGATCGTCGCCTTGGTCCCCGGCAGGATCACCAGCGCCGCATCGCCCGGCAGCGGCTGGCCCGGCGGGATCATCCGCAACCGCACCGCCGAATCGTGCGCCAGCGCGTCGAAGTCGTCGAAATTGGCGATGCGCGACAGCATCGGCACCGCGATCAGCGGCCCCATGCTTCCCTCGACACCCCGGCCGAGCGCCACCGCATCCTCGGCGGGCAGCCGCGCGGCATCGACCAGCCATGGCACCAGCCCCAGGTCGCGCCATCCCGTCCGCGCGATGATCTCGGCGCGACCATCGTCGAACAGCGCCGGATCGCCGCGGAACTTGTTGACCAGAAACCCCCGAATCGTCGCCGCATCGGCCGGGTCGATCACCGCCTGCGTCCCGACCAGCGCCGCGATCACGCCGCCGCGATCGATATCGCCCGCCAGCACCACCGGCACCACCGCCGCCCGCGCAAAGCCCATATTGGCGATGTCGCCGGCGCGCAGGTTGATCTCGGCCGGCGACCCCGCCCCCTCGACCACGACGATATCGGCCCCGGCAGACAGGCGGCGATAGGCGGCCAGCACCTCGGCCAGCAATTCCGGCCGTCGCGCGCGATAATCGCCCGCGCGCATCACGCCCGCCACCCGCCCGCCAACAACCAATTGCGAGGTCCGGTCGCTTTGGGGTTTCAGCAGCACCGGGTTCATGTCGGTCGTCGCGGCCACGCGACACGCCATCGCCTGCAGGGCCTGCGCCCGGCCGATCTCCCCGCCGCCCGCACAGACGGCGGCGTTGTTCGACATATTCTGCGCCTTGAACGGCCGGACCCGCATTCCCCGGTTCGTCAGCAGGCGGCACAGCCCGGCGACCAGCACCGATTTGCCGACGTCCGATCCCGTTCCCTGAATCATCACCCCAGCCATGGGAACAGCCCGACCAATATCCACAGCAACAGGCAGGCGGTCCGATAGATGCCAAGCGCCCGCTCCAGATCGCGCGCATCGGGGCGCGGCCCGTCACCCAGCACCGCGCGCTGCGCCACCTCGCCATCATAACTTACCGCCCCGCCCAGCCGCCGCCCGAGCGCCCCGGCCATCGCCGCCTCCGGCCAGCCGCCATTGGGCGAGGCATGGGCTGGCGCATCGCGCCGCATCTCCCGCCAGCCACGACGTCCCGCCAGCGCGATCAACACACCCGCGATCCGCGCCGGCACGAAATTGATTACATCATCCGCCCGCGCCGCCGCCCAGCCGAACGCAGACAGTTCCGGCGTGCGATGCCCGATCATCGAATCGGCGGTGTTGATCGCCTTCACCACGAACAGTCCCGGCAGCCCGAACAATGCGAGGGCCAGCGCCGGCGCGACCACCCCGTCGCAGAAACTCTCGGCGAGGCTCTCGATCGCCGCCGTCGCCACCCCGGCTTCGTCCAGCGTATCGGTATCGCGCCCGACGATCATCGCTACCGCGCTGCGGGCCGCGTCCAGGTCGCCCGCCAGCAACGGCCGTGCCACCGCCGCGACATGATCGTGTAGGCTGCGCTGGGCTAGGCCGGTCGTCGCGACCAGCACGGCCACGACCGTCCCCAGCCGCTCGATCGCCAGCCCCAGCGGCACGGCAAGCGCCACCAGCACCAGCACCAGCGCCACGCCCTCCCGCCGTCGCCGCCGGTTCCACGCCTGCTCGATCCCCCCGATCAGCGCGCCGACGCCCATCACCGGATGCCACCAGCGACGCGGATAGCCAACCGCCGCCTCGA
>CAJYRU010000481.1 GCA_913777295.1 uncultured Sphingomonas sp.
CCACCACGAAACGCGCTACCGCTTTACCGAGCCACAGGCGCGGATCGTCCAGCTGTTGCGGCTGTTTCCGGGCGACACCAGCCACCAGACGGTGGTGAACTGGCGCATCGATGTCGATTGCGACGCAAGGCTGCGCGAGGGCTTCGACGGGTACGGCAATGTCACGCGGATGCTCTATGCCGAAGGGCCTCTGGAAACACTCGTGCTGACCGTGTCGGGCGAGGCGCTGTTGACCGAGGCCGATGGTCCGATCGAAGGAGCCGATGAGCCGTTTCCGCCCGAACTGTTCCGCCGCGTGACCCCGCTGACCCGCGCCGATGCGGTGATCGAGCGGCTGGGGCAGGGCGACGACCTGACTGCGATGACCGCCTTGGCCGGCGCGATTCATGCCCGCTGGCCGCTCGACCGGCGGCCGACGCCGACGATCCGCCCGGCGATCAAGGCGGCAGGCGATGCACGGCTGGGACCGCGCGACATGGCGCAGATCTTCGTCGCGGCGGCGCGGGCGCGCGGCGTGCCGGCGCGCTATGTGTCGGGCTACAGTCTTTCGGGCGACGACGAACGCCGCACTGCTGCGCCCCATGCCTGGGCGGAAGCCTATGTCGGGGGCGGGTGGTACGCGTTCGATCCGGCGACCGGCGGTCGGTCGGGCCTCGATCATATTCGCGTCGCGGTCGCGCTGGACGCTGCGGGCGCGGCACCGATCGCGGGTGTGCGGATGGGCGCCGGGGACGAGGAATTGGACGTCGACGTCCGGGTCGGCAGCGAAACGGAATAAGCTCCTCCCCGGCACGGGGGGGGGGACCAGCCGAAGGCTGCTGGAGGGGGCGCCCCGCAAGCGGAACGCTCTGGGCCATCCCCCTCCACCACCGCTTTGCGGCGGTCCCCCTCCCCGTGCCGGGGAGGAGTCCAACTCAGCCTTCGTGGCCGCGATAGTTCTTCAGTTCGTCGCCGACGATCTGCACGACGTGCAGCACGTTGGTCGATCCCGGCGTCCCGAACGGCACACCGGCGCATACGACCACGCGGTCGCCGGCCCCGGCCATGTTGTGGCGCAGGACCATGCGCTTCGCCTTTGCGACCATCTCTTCGAACGATGCGACGTCGCGGGTGTGGACGGCGTGGACGCCCCACAACAGGCCAAGGCGGCGGGCGGTGTCGATCTGCGGCGTCAGCACCATGATCGGCACGGCGGGACGTTCGCGCGCGATGCGGCGGGCAGTCGATCCGGACTTGGTGAAGCACAGGATCGCCTTCGCATCGACGGTGGCAGCGATGTTCTTGGCAGCCTCGGCCAGTGCGTCGGCGGTGGTGGGATCGGGACGCAGCACGGTGAAGTGGACGCGGTCGCCATGCGCCGGGTCGCGTTCGACGGCGTGCGAGATGTCGTTCATCATCGCGACCGATTCGACAGGCCAGCTGCCCGCCGCGCTTTCCGCCGACAACATGATCGCATCGGCGCCGTCATAGACGGCGGTCGCCACGTCCGACACTTCGGCGCGGGTCGGCGACGGCGAGGTAATCATCGATTCGAGCATCTGCGTCGCAACCACGACCGGGCGGCCGAGACGACGGGCGGTCTCGACGATGCGCTTCTGCAGCGGCGGGACCGACTGCGGCGGCAGTTCGACGCCCAGGTCGCCGCGGGCGACCATCACGCCGTCGCACTGTTCGACGATTTCCTCCAGCCGTGCGACCGCCGACGGCTTCTCGATCTTCGCGAGCAGCGCGGCCTTGCCCTGGATCAGCTTGCGCGCCTCGGCCAGATCCTCAGGCCGCTGCACGAACGACAGCGCGATCCAGTCGACCCCTTGATCGACCGCGAAATGCAGGTCGGAAATGTCCTTGGGCGTCAGCGCCGCCATCGGCAGCACGACGTCGGGGACGTTCAGCCCCTTGGAATTTGACAGCGCCCCGCCGACCACGACCTCGGTCACGATCCGGTCGTCGTCATGGTCGAGGACGCGCAGCACCAGCTTGCCGTCGTCGAGCAGCAGGCGCGCGTCGCGGGCGATCGCCGCGAAGATTTCGGGATGCGGCAGTTCGACGCGGGTCGCGTCGCCCGGCTCGTTCGAGCGGTCGAGCGTGAAGCGCTGCCCGGCTTCGAGCATCACCCGCCCTTCGGCGAAGCGACCGACGCGCAGCTTCGGCCCCTGCAGATCGGCGAGGATCGTCGTCGGACGGCCATATTGCTGTTCCAGCGCACGGATCGCCTCGATCACGGCGACCTTCGACTGCTGGTCGCCATGGCTCATGTTGACGCGGAACGCATCGGCGCCTGCCTCGAACAGCTTCGCGATCATTTCATATGTATTGCTCGCGGGGCCGAGCGTGGCAAGGACGCGAACCTTGCGCGAACGGGGGCTGATGGCCTTGGTCATGAAAGTCTCCGGGCGTTGCGCGCCTGCCTCTAAGCCTTATTCGTAAACGATCAACCTTTAGGATCACCAAATGCCAGCAAACGATTGCATGACCGACGCGGCGCAAGCCGCCGCCTTTCGCCGGCTCGTACGGCATCTCCAGCATCGCACCGATGCGCAGAATGTCGACCTGATGGGGCTGGCGGGTTTCTGCCGCAACTGCCTGGGCGACTGGCTGGGCGAGGCTGCCGGGGTTTCGAAGGAGGAGGGCTGCGAGGCCGTGTACGGAATGCCCTATGCGCAGTGGAAGGCGGAGCACCAGCAGCCCGCCAGCCCCGAACAGATCGCGCGGATGGAAGCGAGCGTCGCGAAGAACCGGACCGACACCGCCGGGGATGCGGCGGCGACTGCTCCCCGCTGATCGGTTGAGGCGGGCGCGCGGATCGGCTAGGCGCGCCCGTTCACGAATTCTTGACCACGTCTATAGGGAACCCCATGACCGACAACGTCTCGGCGGAACAGCTCCGCCTGCTCATCGAACGCATCGAGCGTCTGGAAGAAGAAAAGAAGGGCATCAGCGACGATATCAAGGACGTCTATGCCGAAGCCAAGTCGACCGGATTCGACGTGAAGACGATGCGCACAATCATCCGCCTGCGCCGCATGGAAAAGCACCATCGCGACGAAGCGGACATGCTGCTCGAAACCTACAAGCAGGCGCTCGGCATCTAACCGGGAACAAGGGGGCAGGGACATGGCCAGCGTCTTCCACTTCGCGACCCGGCTGCTGAAAGGGCATGGCGACCCGCAGGGCGAGGAGGAAGCCCATGTCCTGTCCGCGATCGAACGCGGTACCCCCGTCACCCGCGACGCCGCCGACGAATCGGATGCGCGCGCGACCTTCGGCGACCGGCTGGCGGA
>CAJYRU010000482.1 GCA_913777295.1 uncultured Sphingomonas sp.
ACAAGCTCGCCGACTGGAAGCTGTTGCCGACCAAACCCGACTGGTCGACCGCGTTCGGCAAGGCATGGCAACCGGGCGAGGACGGTGCGCACAAGGCGCTGAAATCCTTCGCCAAGCGCCTCGACGACTATGACACCGCCCGCAACCTTCCCTCGATCGACGGCAGCTCCAACCTGTCGCCGCACCTGCACCATGGTGAAATTTCCCCGCGACAGGTGTGGGCGGCGCTGGACGGGCAGGGCGACAGCCTGACGACGTATCGCAAGGAACTGGCGTGGCGCGACTTCGCCAGCGGGGTCATCCTGTCGATGCCCGATTATGCCGACGCCAATGGCCGCCCGCGCTATGACAAGCTGAAATGGCGCAGCGACGCGGCATCGAAACGCGACCTGAAGGCATGGCAGCAGGGCCGCACCGGCTATCCGATCGTCGATGCCGGAATGCGGCAGCTGTGGCAGGTCGGGTGGATGCACAACCGCGTGCGGATGATCGCCGCCTCCTTCCTTATCAAGCATCTGCTGATCGACTGGCGGGAGGGCGAGCGCTGGTATTGGGACTGTCTGGTCGATGCCGATTTCGGCAACAATGCGGTGAACTGGCAATGGGTCGCCGGTACCGGGGTCGATTCGAACATGTTCGGTCGGATCATGGCACCGCTGACCCAGTCCGAGAAATTCGACGCCGCGGCCTATATCCGCCGCTGGGTGCCCGAACTGGCGAAGCTGTCGGACTCGGCGATCCATGACCCGGAGGCGGCGGGGTGCCGGCCGAAAGATTATCCCGAAAAGATCATCGAGCATCGCGAGGCGCGGGAACGCGCACTGGCGGCGGCAAGGGGAATTTGACGCCCAACAAATCCTCTGCCCAACTCGTCGCCCCAGCGAAGGCTGGGGCCTCCCCGTTGCAGCCCGCATCGCCAACCAGGCAGAAGATCCCAGCCTTCGCGGGGATGACGTGCGCGGACAGGGGAGCCGGTGCCTACCCGCACAACCCCCGACCCGCCGGATCACGCAACGCCGCCGCTTCCGACCCGCTCTCGCTCAGCCGGTCGAACCGCAATCCCGCCAAGGACGCCCGCCCGCGGCACGCCGCTTCACACGCGTCGGGCAATTTGCCGGGAAAGCGAACCGCGTCGCCATCGAATCCTGCCTCGAACGCACAGCCCTTGCCGAAATCCACCCGCAACCGCTCGCCGTCGCGGGCAAGGGTCCCACGCGCGCTGCATCCGTTCGCCTCGCCATAATCGACGAACGCCCCGATCCGCTTGCCCGTAACGCACAGCCGGTCGCCCTCGCGCGCATACAGTCCCACAGGCTCGGCGGTCGCCGCATCGCGCACCACGCCGCGCGCGATCGCCGCCTGCTCCAACGCCGCGCCTTCCGGCTCGGGCGCAGGGGCAGTTCCTTGCGAACAGCCCGCCAGCAACAGCAGGGCCGCCGCCCACCTCCTCATGCCACCGGCACCAGCCGATCGCCCTCGATCCGGCGGAAGAAACAGCTCGTCGCCCCGGTGTGGCACGCCGGCCCGGCTGGGATACAGCGGACCCATAGCGCGTCCTGATCGCAATCGATCCGTAGCTCGACGACACGCAGCACGTTGCCCGACGTCTCGCCCTTCTTCCAGATCGCCGCGCGACTCCGCGACCAGAAGGTCGCCTCCCTGGTTTCCAGCGTCAGCCGCAGCGCCTCGGCATCCATATGCGCCACCATCAACGGCGCGCCGCTTTCGGCATCGACACATACCGCGGTCAGCAGCCCGTCGGCGTCGAATTTCGGGTTCAGGGTTAGGCCGGTATCGCGCGAGGTCATACGCAACCCCTATCGCCGAACATGGTTCCGCCGCAATCGACGATCAAAGGGCGACAAACCGATAAAGGCTACCTATATGGCAGCCGCGTGACACGCTTATCCCCGGAAGGGCCTATGTTCACCACCCATCCATTCGACGACGACAAGCTGCGCGAAGAGTGCGGCATCTTCGGGGTTTCCGGCGCGGAGGGTGCTGCGGCGCTCGTGGCGCTCGGCCTCCATGCGCTCCAGCACCGTGGCCAGGAAGCGGCCGGCATCTGCAGCTGGGACGGGGCGATGTTCCATACCCAGCGGGCGCAGGGCCATGTCGCTGGCAATTTCGACCGCCCCGACGTGATCGAATCGCTGCCCGGTGCCACCGCCTGCGGCCATGTCCGCTATTCGACCACCGGCGAAACGTCGAACCGCAACATCCAGCCGTTGTATGCCGAACTGGCGTCGGGCGGGTTCGCGGTGGCGCATAACGGCAATCTTTCCAATGCCATGCGGCTGCGCAAGGATCTGGTCCGCACCGGATCGATCTTCCAGTCGACCAGCGACACCGAAGTCATCATCCACCTGGTCGCGACGTCCAACTACCGGACCTTGCTCGACCGGTTCATCGATGCGCTGAAGCAGGTCGAGGGTGCGTATTCGCTGATCTGCATGACGCCCGAGGGGATGATCGCCTGCCGCGATCCGCTGGGCATCCGGCCGCTGGTGATGGGCAAGCTCGGCGACGACGCCTATATCTTTGCGTCGGAAACCGTCGCGCTGGACGTTGTCGGCGCCGAATTCGTCCGTGAAGTCGAACCGGGCGAGCTGGTCATCGTCAAGAACGGCGAACTGCGCTCGATCCGCCCGTTCGAACCGGTTTCCCCACGTCCCTGCATCTTCGAATGGGTGTATTTCTCGCGCCCCGATTCGATCAGCGAAGACCGTTCGGTCTATTCGGTGCGCAAGGCGATCGGCGCCGAACTGGCACAGGAAGATCCGGTCGAGGCCGATCTGGTCATCCCCGTGCCCGATTCGGGCGTTCCGGCCGCGATCGGCTATGCGCAGGCATCGGGCATTCCGTTCGAACTGGGCATCATCCGCTCGCACTATGTCGGCCGCACCTTCATCCAGCCGGGCGACAAGGTCCGCCATCTGGGCGTGAAGCTGAAGCACAACGCCAACCGCAAGCTGATCGAGGGCAAGCGCATCGTGCTGGTCGACGATTCGATCGTGCGCGGCACGACGTCGCTGAAAATCGTGCAGATGATGCGCGATGCCGGCGCGGCGGAGGTCCATATGCGGATCGCATCGCCGCCGACGCGCCATTCCTGCTTCTACGGCGTCGACACGCCCGAACGGGCGAAGCTGCTGGCGGCAAAGT
>CAJYRU010000483.1 GCA_913777295.1 uncultured Sphingomonas sp.
GCTTTCGCGTCGAACAGATCGAGGTGACCGGCCTCAAGCGGATGGACGCGACGTCGGTCTATGCCGTTGCCCTCGATCAGCGGTCGCGGGCGATGCCGCTGGTCGATCTCGACGCCACGCGGCAGAAGCTGCTCGACTATGGCTGGATCGCCGACGCCCGAGTGTCGCGCCGGCTGCCCGATACGCTGGTCGTCGACGTGGTCGAGCGCGACCCTGCTGCCGTCTGGCAGAACAAGGGCCAGCTGATGCTGATCGACGAAGGCGGCGTGCTGCTCGACGGCGTGCAGCCCAACAAGATGCCGCGCCTGCCGCTGGTGATCGGCGACGGTGCCAATGCGCAGGAACCGGCCTATCGCAAGCTGATGGCCGCCGCGCCTGCGCTGAAACCGGTCGTGAAGGCCGCGATCTGGGTCGGCAATCGCCGCTGGGACATCCTGTTCCAGACCGGAGAACGGCTGGTATTGCCGGAAGGCGACAAGGAATCGGCGCGCGCGCTGGTGAAGTTCGCGCAGCTCGACGGGACGCTCGGCCTGCTGGGCAAGGGCTATGACCGGTTCGACCTGCGCGATCCGACCAAGCTGGTCGTGCGGATGAAACATGCGACACCGGATAACGGCGACGACGGCAGCGAACAGGGCAACAGCACCGCGACCGCGAAACCGGTCGACGGCGACTGACAGGGGGCAGGACCATGGCGAAATTGGCACCGGAAGGGATCATTACCGCGCTCGACATCGGCACGTCGAAGGTATCCGCGCTGATTGCGAAGCCGGGCGAGGGCGGCGAACTGACCGTGCTCGGCACCGGCCAGCGCGAGAGCCGCGGCGTCAAGCGCGGCTATATCGCCGACATGAAGGCGACCGAGACCGCCGTCCGCGAGGCGGTCGAGCAGGCCGAACGCATCGCCGGCTTCAATATCGAGGATGTGTGGGTCAGCTTCTCGGCCGGCGGGCTGGTGTCCGACATCGTCAAGCTGGAGGTCGACCTGGGCGGCCACCGCGTCGAGCAATCGGACATCGATGCGTTATTGAAGGCCGGCCGCAACGCGATCGATCCGGGCCAGCGGATGGTGCTGCACGCGCAGCCGATGCGCTACACGCTCGACGGCCTTGGCGGGGTGAAGGAGCCGAAGGGGCTGCACGCCGATCGCCTCGGCGTCGAGATCCACGTCGTCGCGACCGAAGGGTCGCCGGTGCGCAACCTCGACCTGTGCGTTCGTTCGGCGCATCTCGAAACCAAGTCGATCGTCGCGGCACCGGTCGCCACCGGCCTCGCCTGCTTGTCCGAAGAGGAACGCGAGCTGGGCGTCGCTCTTGTCGAGATCGGCGCAGGGATCACCAACGTCTCGGTCTTCGCCAATGGCGTGCTGACCGGCCTCGCCTCGATCGCGATGGGGGCCAGCGACATTACCGACGACGTCGCCTCCGCCTTCGGCACCAATCGCGCGCAGGCCGAGCGGCTGAAATGCTTCTATGGTTCGGCCAACATGTCCCCGCGCGACAATCACGACATGATCGACGTCGCCCCCGTCCGCGCGGACGAGGATGCCGAGGGCACGCGCATCACCCGCGCGCAGCTGATCTCGGTCATTCGCCAGCGGCTCGACCGGCTGGTCGCCGAAATCTCCAAGGAACTGCGTCGGTTGAACTTCGACGATCCCGTCGGGCGACAGGTCGTGCTGACCGGCGGCGGTGCCGAGCTGAAGGGCATTGCCGACTATGCGCAGCAGGCGCTGGGCCGTCCGGTCCGCGTCGGCCGGGCACGGGGTCTGGCGGCGCTGCCCGATGCGCATTCGGGACCGGGATTCGCGACGCTGGCCGGCCTCGCCATGTTCGCCGCGTCGAACCCGGTCGACCTGCGCGCGCTGCAACCGACCCAGCAAATGGTGTCGCGCCCCAGCACGAGCGCGCTGTTCCAGCGTCTGTTGACCGCATTTCGCGCCAACTATTGACGATTTATTACCATCGGGCCGGGTGGAGGGGCTAGGATCGTCCTTCGGCTTGATGCACAACCGCCTATCGAATTACGCGCCCGGTGCCGGCCGGGACAGGGAGACCGAGTATGAGCATCGAATTTCTGGCACCCGACGTTGACGAGCTGACCCCGCGCATCACCGTGATCGGCGTCGGCGGTGCCGGCGGCAACGCGATCGCGAACATGATCCGGGCCGAGGTGCAGGGGGTCGAGTTCCTCGTCGCGAACACCGACGCACAGGCACTGAAGCAGTCGGAAGCGCCGCAGCGTATTCAGCTGGGTGCGAAGATCACGCAAGGACTGGGCGCCGGCAGCCGTCCCGAAATCGGACGCGCCGCGGCCGAGGAAACGATCGAGCAGGTGCAGAAGTCGCTTGAGGGCGCGCATATGTGCTTCATCGCCGCCGGCATGGGCGGCGGCACCGGCACCGGCGCGGCTCCCGTGATCGCGAAGGCCGCGCGTGAGATGGGCATCCTGACCGTTGGCGTCGTCACCCGTCCGTTCGCGTTCGAGGGCAAGCGCCGCGCGAAGTCGGCCGAGGCCGGCATCGAGGAACTGCAGAAGTATGTCGACACGCTGATCGTCATTCCGAACCAGAACCTGTTCCTGATCGCGAACGCCAACACGACCTTCAAGCAAGCCTTTGAAATGGCCGACGAAGTGCTGCAGCAGGGCGTGCGCGGCATCACCGACCTGATGGTCATGCCCGGCCTCATCAACCTCGACTTCGCCGACGTGCGGTCGGTGATGCAGGAAATGGGCAAGGCGATGATGGGCACCGGCGAGGCCGAGGGCGACAACCGCGCCATCGAAGCCGCGCAGCAGGCGATCGCCAACCCGCTGCTGGACGGCGTGTCGCTGAA
>CAJYRU010000484.1 GCA_913777295.1 uncultured Sphingomonas sp.
CTACCGACCCGACCGATGCCATGACCGAAACCGAAGCGCTGCACCGCATGGTGCTGGCCAGCCTCGACGACGACCAGGCGGTCGAAACGGTGTCGATCCCGCTCGCCGGCAAATCGAGCATCGCCGATTACATGGTGATCGCCAGCGGCCGGTCGAGCCGGCAGGTGGCGTCGATGGCGCAGAAGCTGGCCGAACGGGTCAAGGCCGAATTCGGCCGTCCGTCGCGCATCGAAGGGCTGCCGACCGCCGATTGGGTGCTGATCGACACCGGCGACGTGATCGTCCACCTGTTCCGTCCCGAGGTGCGCACTTTCTACAATCTGGAGCGGATGTGGGCGTTCGGCGATACGCTGAACCCGACCGCGCACGCCTGATCTCGGTCGCCCGTGCTGCTGCATATCGTCGCGCGCGGGCGGATCGGGCGTAGCCCCGAAGCGGAACTGATCGAACGCTACTTGAAGCGGGTCAGCTGGCCGACAAAGATCACCGAACTGCCCGACACCGGGGGCAAGATGCCGCCGGTCGAACCCGGCACGCGCATCGTGATGCTGGATGAGAAGGGCAGCGACCTGCCGTCGATGGCATTCGCGACGCAACTCGGCCGCTGGCGCGACGACGGCGTGCGCGAAACCCGGTTCCTGCTGGGCGCGGCCGATGGCTTCGATGATGCACAGCGCGCGCAGGCGGACCTATTGCTGGCATTCGGCAAGGCGACATGGCCGCACCTGATGGCGCGCGCGATGCTGGCCGAACAATTGTGGCGCGCGGCCAGCATCCTGGCCGGCCACCCCTATCACCGCGAAGGATGAGGCGCGCCTTAGCCCTGATCGCTGCACTCGCCGCGCTGGCGGGCGCGGCGGCGTGGGGGCAGGACGATCCGGTCGCCGCCGGACGCGAACGGCTGTCCAGCGCCCGCCGCGCCGCCATCGATGCCGCCGCCCGGTCGCAGCGGCTGGAAGCGGCCGCGCGGGCGGCGCGCGCCGGGGCGGCGCGGACGCGCGCGGCGCAGGCGGCGCTGGGCGCACGCATTGCCGCGGCCGAGGCCGATCGACAGGCTGCCCAGGCGCGGGTGGCGCTGATCGGGGAGTTGCTCAACCGCCGCCGCGCCGATTTGGCGACGCGACAGACCCCGGTCGCCCGGCTGGTCGGCGCGCTGCAGTCGCTCGCCACGCGGCCGGCATGGCTGGCGGTGGCGCAGCCGGGATCGACCGACGACCTGGTCCATGTCCGCGCCGTACTGGGCACGGTGGTGCCGGTGATGCAGCGGCGGACCGCCGCCGTTCGCGCGCGCGTGGCCGATGCCGCGCGGCTGCGGTCGCAGGCCGGGGTCGCGTTGTCGGCGCTGGCCGCCAGCAACGCCCGGCTGGAGGACGAACGCCTCGCGCTGGTGCGGGCAGAAGCGGCGCAGCGGCTGCGGTCGCGCGAACTGGCGCGCGGGGCGATGGTCGAGTCGGACCGGGCGATCGCGCTTGGCGAACAGGCCCGCGACATCGTCGACCGGCTGGAGGAACTGGGCGAGGCGCGCGACACCCGCGCGGCGCTGGCCGCGCTGCCGGGGCCGCTCCCCCGGCCGGAGGGCGCCGCGGCCCCCCTGCCCCCGCCCGCCTATCGCCTGCCCGTCAAGGGCCAGGTCGCGACCGGGTTCGGCGAGATCAGCGACAGCGGGGTGCGCGCGCGCGGCCTGACACTGACCGTCGCGCCGGGTGCGCTGGTCGTCGCCCCCGCACCGGGCCGGATCGCGTTCAGCAAGCGGTTTCGCGGGTATCGCCGGGTCGTCATCCTCGACCATGGCGATGGCTGGACGACGACCGTCACCGGCCTTGCCGCCAGCGTCGGTCCGGTCGACGGGCGCGTAGTCGCCGGCACCCCGATCGGACGCGCGCCATCGGGCGATGCGCCGCCGGTGACGATCGAACTGCGCCGCCGCGGCGTGCCGGTCGACCTGGCGGCGATGCTGTAGGACGGATGCCGACAGTCGCGTAACCGTATATTATCTACTCCGGTCCATATCGTACCGATCGATGGATTCGGAAGGATGGCACCATGCACTCGATCAACCGGATGGTCCTGGCGGCGATCGCCACGATCGCGCTGCTGGTGCTGGTCTCGGCCGGGGCAAGCATGTGGGCCAACGACCGGCAGGCGGCGGCACGCGCCAACATCACGCGCGGGTCGGCATTGCTGCGCAATCACATGACCGCCGACATGATGCATGACGCGATCCGCGGCGACGTGCTGTCGATGCTGCGCGCGGCATCGGCCGGCGACATCGACCTCGCCGCGAATCGCCGGGCGCTGACCGAGGATATGGCAACACTGCGCAAGGCGCTGCAGGCCGATGCGGCCTATGCCGACGCCCCGGCGGTCGCGGCGCAGGCCGGTAAGATCCAGCCGCTGGTCGATGCCTATATCGCCACCGCCGTCCGCATTACCGATGCCGCCGCCACCGACCCGGCGCGCGCCACAGCGCTGTTGCCGGGCTTCCTCGTCGCGTTCGAGAAACTGGAGGGCGGCATGGCCACGCTGTCCGACATGATCGAGGCGCATCTGGCGGATGTCGGCGAACAGGCAGCGGCCACGGCCCGCCTCGCCAGCCTGCTGCTTGCCGTCACCACAATCGCGACCTTTGCGGTCATCCTCGCCATCGGTATCGCGACCCGCCGGTTCTTGGTGGTGCCGCTGCTGGCGCTGGTCGATACGCTGAAGCGCATGACCTCGGGCGACCTGGCCGTGGCGGTCCCCGCAACCGAACGCCGCGACGAACTGGGCCAGCTGGCTGGTGCGACGCAGGCGCTGCGCGACCAGCTGGTGGCGGCGGAGCAGGCGAAGGCGGAGCAGACGACGCTGATCGTCGACAGTTTCGGCGCGGCGCTGGCGCGGCTGGCGGAGGGCGATCTGGTGTCGCGGATCGACGCCGACCTGACCGGGCCGTTCGCCGGCATCAAGGCGGATTTCAACGCCGCCGTCACCGCATTGCAGACGACGCTCACCACCGTGACCGAGGCGGCGGGCAGCATCAATAACGGTGCCGACGACATCCGCCAGGCGTCCGACGACCTGTCACAACGCACCGAACAGCAGGCCGCGAGCCTTGAGGAAACCGCCGCGGCGATGCACGAGATCACCTCGACCGTCCGCGAAACCGCCGCCGGTGCGGCCGAGGCGAACCGGATCGTCCACGAGGCACGGCAGGAAGCCGACCAATCGGGCGAGATCGTCCGCCGCGCGGTGGAGGCGATGCGCGGCATCGAACATGCGTCGTCGGAGATCAGCGACATCATCAGCGTGATCGACGGCATCTCGATCCAGACCAACCTGCTGGCGCTGAACGCGGGTGTCGAGGCCGCGCGCGCCGGTGACGCGGGCAAGGGATTGCCATCGTCGCCAGCGAAGTCCGCGCCCTGGCCCAACGCTCGGCGGACGCGGCCAAGGACGTGAAGACCCGCATCACCGCGTCGTCGACCCAGATCGGCACGGGCGTGCAACTGGTCGGCGAAACCGGCGACGCACTTGCCCGGATCATCCACCGCATCGGCGAGATCGACGGGCTGGTCGCCAGTATTGCCGCCTCCGCCGAACGGCAGGCGACCGGCC
>CAJYRU010000485.1 GCA_913777295.1 uncultured Sphingomonas sp.
TCGGCGACAGGGCGCGCGACGTGCCGCTTTTCAGGGTGAGGGTGCCGTAGAGCGGGTAGGACGCGTCGACCGCCTTCAGCTCGATCGGGGCGGTCTGGCCGTCGAAGTTGGCGGCCATCGACTGCATTCGCAGCGTTTCCGACACCCGGCCGAGCCTTGCCATCGAGCGGCGCTCGGCATCGGTGGCGGTCCGTTGCGATACGGAAAGTTCGAGATCGCCGCCCAACAGGCTCTGGCCGCGTGCCGCCAGCTCGCCGGTGATCGAGCGGGTGAGGCTGCCGATCGCGGCCAGCGCGCCGACGCCGAGGATCAGGCATACCAGCAGCAGGCGGAGGCCGCGGAAGCGGGCGTCGAGTTCGCGGCGCGCAAACTTCCACGCGAGGTGCCAGTCGGTCATGCAACACCTTCGGGAAGGCGCCGGTCCGTCCCAGCCGGCGTACCCCCGCGCAGGCGGCGGTCCAGGGCGGCACACACCAGCGGCAGTTCTGTTTGGCCCTGGACCCCCGCCTGCGCGGGGGTACGGTGCCGGGCGGGAGTGGCGATCGGCTGCAGGCACCGGGCCTGCGCGAAACCGCGACCAATATCATTGCACCGTACCCCGGCGGAGGCCGGGGTCCAGCCGGGAGCGGTTCGCGATCGACGGACAGGCCATGCCGACTGGACCCCGGCCTTCGCCGGGGTACGAAGAAGCGCCCTGACCAAGGCCCCCCTCATACCCCGCTGTCCCGCGCGATGCGGCCATCGGCCAGTTCGACCACCCGGTCGCAGCGTTCGGCCAGCGCCGGGTCGTGGGTGATGACCAGCAATGTCGCGGCGGTCGCGGCGCGGCGTTCGAACAGCAGGTCCATGATCGCATGGCCGGTCGCGCGGTCGAGATTGCCAGTCGGTTCGTCGGCGAACACCAGTGCCGGCCGCCCGGCCAGCGCACGGGCGATGGCGACGCGCTGCTGTTCGCCGCCCGATAATTGCGTGGGATAATGATGAAGGCGGTGGCCAAGACCGACCGACACCAGTTCGGCCTCGGCGCGGGCAAAGGCGTCCGCCGCCCCGGCCAGCTCCATCGGCACCGCGACATTTTCGAGCGCGGTCATGGTCGGCAGCAGGTGGAATGCCTGCAACACGATGCCGATCCGCCCGCGCCGCGCCCGCGCCAGATCGTCCTCGCCCATCGTGCCGAAATCGGCGCCCGCGACATGGACCTGCCCGCCGCTCGCCCGTTCCAGCCCCGACAGCACCGCCATCAGCGACGACTTGCCCGAACCGGAGGCGCCGAGCAGCGCGACGCTGGTCCCGGCGGGGACGGCAAGGTCGATGCCGTGCAGGATGCGGGTGGCGGCATCGCCGTCGCCCAGCGTCAGGGTGACACCGCGCGCGTCGATGACCATATCGTTCGAAACGGTTTGCATGGAGTTTTTCGCCAGTGACGAAGCAGGGACCCCCATATGCGGGCGCAATACTACTTCTCCAAGGCGCTTTGCTGCTGTCGGGATGTGGCGGGCCGGATTTGTCGGAGGCGAACGACGCCACCCCGGTGAATATCGCCGCCGAGGCGACGCCGACCCCGGTCGGTTCGCAGGCGCCGGTCGCGGGGCCGGAGCGGCTGGTGCTGGCGTTCGGCGACAGCCTGTATGCGGGCTATGGCCTGGCGCGCGGCGACAGCCTGCCCGACGATCTGCAGGATGTGCTGCGCGCCGACGGGATCAACGCCCGCGTGGTCAATGCCGGTATTTCGGGCGACACCAGCGCGGCGGGGCGGCAGCGATTGGCCTTCACGCTCGACAAGCTGGACCGCAAGCCCGACCTCGTGCTGCTGGGGCTGGGCGGCAACGACCTGTTGCGCCAGATCCCGCCGGCCGAGACGCGCGCGAATTTCGTCGCGATGCTGGACGAATTGAAGCGACGCGACATTCCGGTAGTGCTGACCGGCATGATGGTGCCGCCCAATCTGGGGCCGGACTATGCCGCCGCGTTCAACCGCATCTGGCCCGACATGGCGAAGCAATATGGCGCGACGCTCGACCCGTTCATCCTGGCCGGGGTGATCGGCAACCGCGCGCTGATGCAGCCCGACGGGATTCACCCGAATGCGCAAGGGGTGGACCGGATCGTCGCGCGGCTGGGGCCGGTGGTGGCGGGGCGGTTGCGCGGGTAGGGGCCGCCCCGCCGAAGCAGCGACGATGGCGGACGTCAGGCAACGCGCCGGAAATGGAAGGTGCGAACGAACGGCTGGCCCTTGTCATCGACGTTCGCCGCGGCCTCGGTCATTTCGCGGCCATCGGGTGCCAGCGTGTAGACGCGGACCGACCCCTGCATCCGGTCGCGGGCGAGGTTCATCACCATCACGTTCGGGGCGGGAAGCAGGATCGCCGCGCTGTCGGCCTCGCTCTTTTCCCCTTCGCCCGGCGCGGCGGTGCCGTCGGGGCGGTAGGCGACGGTCATGTGCCGGACGCTGCCATCCTGAGCGGTAATATCCACCGAGGTACGCCACCTGCCGTTTCCGATGTCCTGAAAGCGGTAGAGAACGCGTTTGGGCGGCGGGCCGT
The DNA here is from genome assembly GCA_913777295.1 of uncultured Sphingomonas sp. Lineage (GTDB taxonomy): Bacteria > Pseudomonadota > Alphaproteobacteria > Sphingomonadales > Sphingomonadaceae > Sphingomonas. The sequence goes on from CAJYRU010000485.1 coordinate 2,544, forward strand.
AATTGGCCGGCATCCGGGTAAGGTCGAGTTCCCAGTCGCCGAGGAAGGGCGAGCGGGCGTCGACGGCGGATGTGGCGGGCGTCGACCGGGCGACCCCCGTGCCGGTGACACCCGCGATGGCCGCAGCGATGGGAAGCAGGATCTTGAGCCGATGGGACATGCTGATGCTCCATGTTCGGCGGAAACGGTTCCGCCGAACATGGAAGCTATATATGTAGATTTAAGAGTCAACCGGGTCGGGGTACGTCCTATCCGAACGGCCGGTCGATCGACGGCTGCGGCTGGGTGAACCACTTCGCACCGTCCTCGGTCACATGGAAATGATCCTCCAGCCGGATGCCGAAGCGGTCGGGGACGACGATCATTGGTTCGTTGGAAAAGCACATGCCCGGCGCAAGCGGGGTCGTGTCGCCGCGCACCAGATAGGCCGGTTCGTGGATCGACAGGCCGATGCCGTGGCCGGTGCGATGCGGCAGGCCGGGGAGGCGGTAGTCGGGCCCCAACCCTTCGCGGACCAGCACGGCGCGGGCGGCGGCGTCGACAGCTTCGCACGGCACGCCGGGGGCGGCGGCGGCGAAGGCGGCGGCCTGTGCCGCATGTTCGATGTCCCAGATCGCGCGCACCTCGTCCGCCACGGGTCCGAAGGCATAGGTGCGGGTGATGTCGCTGTGATAGCCCTCCACCCGGCAGCCGGTGTCGATCAGCACCAGCTCGCCTTCCGCCAGTGCGCGGTCGCCGGGCAGGCCGTGGGGAAAGGCGGTGGCGCGGCC
>CAJYRU010000486.1 GCA_913777295.1 uncultured Sphingomonas sp.
AAACAGACCATTGCGGTCAGGTCGTGCTGTCGCCGGAGCAGCCGGTCGACGGCGCGCGCGCCGCCTTCCTCGTCATTGGGCGTTTCGCACACCAGGATGCCGTCGGCGGCGACGCCCGCCACGTCGAACGCGTCGCGACAGCCCAGCACGCGCTCATGCACCACGTGATTTTCGTCCGAAACATCGCGGTCGAGCGCGAACAGCTCGCCATGGTCCTGCGACCAGGGGAAGGTGACGATGGCGATGTTGCGATGGCCGAGCGCCAGCAGATGGGCGACGACGCTCCGCATCATCTCGCGGTCGTTGGTCAAAACGCTCGGTAGTTCGGGTGCGTCGAAATCTACCACCACCGTCGGCAGCCCGCGCGCCAGCGCCTTGCGGATCGTCGGATGGCTCTTGTAGGGTGCGTTCAGGATATATCCGTCAACGATCGCCGTCAGATTGTCCAATCGTTCCGGATGCTTGTTGTTCAGCGGGATCAGGACGATGTTGGCGCCCTCTTCCTCGCACACCGACGATATGCCGCGCAGGAACGCGATGTCGTGCGCGTCGGTAAAGGCATAGCTCAGCTGGTCGTTGAAGATCACGCCGATCGCGCCGCATCGCCCGGTGCGCAGCGATCGCGCGGCCGGGTTCGGCCCTTCATAGTGAACTTCGGCGGCGTGCGCGAAGATCCGGTCGCGCAGTTCCTTCGACACTTTCGCCGGGTTGTTATAGGCGTTGGACACGGACGTATGGGTCACGCCCAGATCGGCGGCGATCGATTTCAGCGTGGCGCGTTTCGCGCGGGCCATGGCATCCTCTCCGGGTGGTTGCTCCACCGTCCTGCCCCCTGCCTAACCCGCCGCCTTGACAGCCGCAACCGCCAATGTTTAACGATAAACACGGCACCCGAAAAACGGGTGCAGACGGAGAGGAGCGAGTGGCACCCATGGCCGCCAAGCCGAACATCCCCCGCGCCGCCCTCCTGCTGACGCTGGCCCTCCTCGCTCCAATCCCGGCCATGGCCCGCCCGCAAACGATTGCAACAGCCGAACAACCCTCGTCACGCGCCAACTTCGCCCACTTCGACCACCTCTACGCCGAACGCGACCTCGGCGGCGAACGCGTCGGCATCCTGCATATCTATAGCGAGGCGCCCGACTATCGCTTCGCCATCGAACCGCGCGAGGGCTATACCTGCGTCGACGACGTGGCGCGCGGGATCGTCCTGCTCTCGGCCGGCCATCCCGATGCGAAGCGCCGCCACCAGATCAAGATGCTGACCCGCTTCGTCCTGCACATGCAGGCGGACAATGGCTATTTCTACAATTTCCTGTGGGGCGACGGGCGGATCAACCGCGAATACCGCACCTCGCTCGCCGAATTGAACTGGTGGTCGCTGCGGGCTTTGTGGGGGCTGGAGGCGGCGCTGCCCCACCTCTCCCCCGACACCGCCACGCGCGCCCGCGCCGCCGCCGACCGGTTGGTCGCGAATCTCCAGCGCGACCTGCCGACGACCGCCGCCGCCGGCACGACGATGGTCGAGGGGCTGGCGATCCCGACTTGGCTGCCGCTCGACTCCGGGGCCGATGCCGGATCGACCGCACTGCTCGGGCTGCTACCGCATTATGCGCGCACCCGCGATCCGGCGACCCGCGCGCTGATCGGGCGGATCGGCGACGGAATGGTCGCGATGCATGCAGGCGACGCACGCCGCTTTCCCCACGGCGCGCATCTGAGCTGGCGCAACAGCTGGCACGCCTGGGGCAATGCGCAGGCCTATGCGCTGCTGCGCGCGGGCAAGGCACTGAACCGCCGCGACTTCATCGACAGCGCCCTGCGCGAGGTCGATCATTTCTACCCTTGGCTGCTGCGCACTGGAATGCGGTCGTCCTTCACCGTGTCGCGGACGGACAAGGGATATACGCCACGCGAGCAACAACGTTTTCCGCAGATCGCCTATGGCCTCGCCCCGATGATCCTCGCGGCGACCGAAGCCTATCGCCAGACCGGAAACCCCCGCTATCGCACCACCGCGCAAGGGCTGGCCCGCTGGTTCACCGGTAGCAACGATGCGCGCCGGGCGGTTTACGACGCCGCGACCGGGCGGACCTATGACGGCATTATTGGCCCCGGACGGGTAAACCCGAATTCGGGTGCGGAATCGACGATCGAAGGACTGTTCGCCCTCACCGCGCTGGCCGGCACCCCGCTGCCATGACGACCCGGCGCGACGCGCTCCTGATGACGCTGGGCGGAGCGGCGCTGCTCGCCGGTTGCGGGCGGCAGGCGGCGGAGCGACGCACCGACCGCATCCTGTTGTGGATCGCGCCCAATGCGGCGGAGGAGAGCTTCTGGAAGGTCGCCGTGGCCCGATGGAACGCGCAGCGGATCGGCCTGCCGGTCGACTTCACCACCATTCCCACCGCCGGCAATTCGGAGGACACCGTGTTGTCCGCACTGGTCGCGGGCACCGAACCCGATCTGTGCACCAACGTCTTTTCCGGCTTCGCGGTGCAGCTGGCGGCGCTGGGACAGGTCGCCGATCTCGCCGCGATGCCAGGCTATGACACGCTGATCGAACGGCGCCACATGCGCACGATCATGGCCGGATGGACGCAAGGGAAGCAGGTCGCAGCGCTGCCGATCTATTCCAGCCCGACGCTGCTGTGGTGGCGCGCCGACCTGCTCGAACGGCACGGCCTGAGCGAACCGCCGGCGACCTATGCCGATGTCTACCGCTTCTGCGAACGCTATGCCGTGCGCCAGTCGCGCTACGGGATGCAGGTGATTGCCGGGCGGGCGTGGCAGGATCGCTGGTTCGATTACATCTCCTATTACTACGCCGCCAGCGGGGGTCGGCCCTATCTGGCAGGTACCCACGCGCTGTACGACAATGCGGCGGGGCTGCAGGCCGCCGGCTTCGTCGATCGCATGTACCGGCAGGGCTGGACCGCGCTCGACTTCGATGCAGAGGAGCCGTTGGTATCAGGCCTCGCCGCCGGCGCAGTGCGGGGGCCGTGGGATGTCGAGCGGTTCGCGAGCATCTATCCCGATACGCTGGCGCGGATCGCAGTGGGGCCGATGATCGCCCCGACGGTCGCCCCCCTGCCCGCCTCTACCTTTTCCGACAGCAAGGGCGCGGTGATTTTTCGCAGCAGCCGGGTCCAGCGCGAGGCCTTCGCCTTCCTGTTCTGGGCGCTGGGCGAGGAAGCGCTGAACCTGTTGTGGTTGCAGCGCACCGGCCTGTCCCCGGCGCGTGACGACCTGCTGACCAACCCCGCCTTCGCCGATTATTATCGCGGCAACGCCATCGCCCGCGCCTATGCCGCCAATGTCGCGACCGCCCGACCGCCGGCGCTGTCCGAACATACCATCGATATCCAGAAGATCATGAGTGCGCGCCTCGTCGAACCGCTGATGCTCGGCAGCGCAAAGCCCGTTGCCGCATTAGCCGATGCGGTGGCGCGGACCGACCGGATGCTGGAGGTGCAGGCATGAGGACCCGCGAACCGCTTTTGTGCGAGACCTTTGCGAAAGTCGCGCGCATTGCTGCAAACCAGACGTACCCCGGCGAAGGCCGGGGTCCAGTTGGGAAGGCTTTTCCGTACCATACCGACGTCCCCCAACTGGGCCCTGGCCTTCGCCGGGGTACGCGAGGAGCGTTTCACAGAGGTTTCGCGAAGGCCGGGGTAGGAGGCGCTTCTTGTTGAGGAAGCAACCATCGTCATGGTCGCGTGAGGCCGTCATCGGCCTGTCGCTCGCCGGGGCCTATCTGCTCTTCACCGCCGTCTTCTGGGCCTATCCCTTCTTCTGGCTGGCCAAGCTGTCCGTGACGCAGTGGCGCTTCTTCGACGAACCCGTCTTCACCGGCGCGCGCAACCTGCTGACGACGTTGCAGGACCCGCAATTCCTGCAATCGCTATGGAATGTGGTGCGGTTCCTCGCCTTCTACCTGCCGATCGCGTTCGGGGGCGCGCTGATCGTCGCGTTCGGATTGCGGCATGTCGGGCGGGGCAAGGGTTTCGTGGCCTTGTGCTTCCTGCTGTCGAACGTGTCGTCGGGCGTCGCGCTGTCGTTGGTGTTTGCGAAGGTGTTCAGCTCGACCGGGCCGTTCAACACGATGCTGTTCGACAGCATCGGCGTGCGGGTGCCGTGGACCAACGATCCGACGCTGGCGATGCTGGCGATCGCGCTGGTCGTCGCGTGGAAGTTCGTCGGTTATTACGGCCTCATCCTCTATTCGGGGCTGCTGGCGATCCCGAAGGAAATCTACGACGCCGCGCGGCTCGACCATGCCGGGCCGCTGACCCGTCTGCTGCGCATCACCCTGCCGATGATGAACCCGCAGCTGATGATGGTGCTGACCTTCGCCATCCTGGTGTCGTTCGGGCTGTTCACCGAACCGTTCATCATCACCGGCGGCGGGCCGAGCGACAGCACGGCGACGCCGCAGATGATGATCTACGAAACCGCGTTCCGCCGCCTGCAACCCAGCCATGCGGCGATGATGAGCATCCTCGTCGCGCTCGTCACCTACGCACTGGTGCAGCTCGCCCGGCGGCTGTTCGAACGAAAGGTCGTGCTGGCATGAAGGCGTTGCTGGCCAAACGCAGTATCGGCGGATGGATCGCGACCATCGCCATCTATGCGCTGGCGCTGACGTGGCTCTATCCCTTTGCCTGGATGGTCGCCGCGTCGCTGAAGCCCGCCGCGCAAATCTATAACACCGGCCTGTTCGAAGGGGACTTCACCTTCGACAATTTCGCGTTCCTGCTGGAAACGGCCGACAAGCTCGACCGGCCGTTCGTGGGAGCGCTCGGCATTTCGGCGCTGGTGACGCTGACCGTCACGGCGTCGGTGCTGCTGACCTCGGGCTTCATCGCCTTTGCGCTGGCGCGGATGCGGTTTCCGGGGCGGAAACTCTTCGGCGATTTCCTGCTGCTGCAGATGGTCATCCCGACCAGCATGTTCATCCTGCCGCTGTTCGTGCTTGTCAAGGAAATGGGGCTGCTTAACAGCCTGTGGGCGCTGATCCTGCCGTCGATGATGTCGGGATGGGGCATCTGGATGATGGCGCAGTCGTTCCGCACCATGCCGGAGGAATATTTCGACGCCGCACGGCTCGACCGCGCCAGCCTGTGGCAGACGGTGACGAAGATCGTCGTGCCGCTCAACAAATCGATCATCGCCATCGTCGCGCTGTTCACCTTCACCGGCACCTGGGACAATTTCCTGTGGCCGCTGATCGCGATTTCCGACACCGACCGGATGCCGCTGTCGGTGCTGCTGGCGACGTTCAGCAAGCAATATGGCGGCTATGCCGGGCCGGTCATGGCCGGCGCGGTGTTGCAGACGCTGCCGCTCGTCCTCCTTTTCCTCCTGTTCCGGCGGCATTTCCTGCAGGGCATGTCGCTGTCGCTCAAATAAGAAGGCCCCCCCATGCTGAAGCGCCACCCGCGCAATCCCATCGTTGCGCCCGAAATGATCACCCCAAGCCGCTCAGGCTGGCAGATCGACGGCACGTTCAATGCCGGCGTTACCCGCCATGGCGACGAAACGATCCTCCTGGTCCGCGTCGCCGAAAGCGTCGTCGCGGGCGATCCCGACACAGTGATCGTGCCGCTGCTGGCGGAAGTGGGCGGCGCATGGCACTGCACTACCCGCAGTTTCCACCGCGACGATCCGGCCTATGATTTCAGCGACCCGCGCATGGTGCGATCGCGCGCCGACCCGCGCGAGGTGTTCCTGACCTCGCTGTCTCACCTCCGCATCGCGCGCAGCAGCGACGGGGCGACGTTCTCGGTGGACGACGCACCGTTCCTGTTCCCGTCGAACCGGACCGAACGCTTCGGGTGCGAGGATGCGCGGATCACCGAGATCGAGGGGCGGTGGTACGTCAACTATACCGCCGTATCCGACCTCGGCATTGCGACGGCGCTGGCAGTGACCGACGATTTCGTGACCGTCGAGCGTCTCGGCATCATCCATGCCCCCGACAATCGCGACGTATGCCTGTTTCCGCGCCGGATCGGTGGCCATTATTGGTGCCTGCACCGCCCCGCCCCGCTGCACCTTGGCACGCCCGAAATCTGGATCGCCAAGTCGCCCGACCTGCTCCACTGGGGCGACCACCACCATCTGGCCGGCCGCAGCGGCGACGGGTGGGAGGCGATGAAGATCGGCGGCGGCGCGCAGATGATCGAGACCGATCGCGGATGGCTGCAAATCTATCACGGCGTCGATGCGGACCAGCGCTACAGCCTCGGCGCGCTGCTGCTCGACCGCGACGACCCGCGCGTGATCGTCGCCCGCCTGGCGCAGCCAGATCGGAAGAGCGTCGTG